>DTUY01000142.1 GCA_012963885.1 Candidatus Poribacteria bacterium
TGGCTGACTGGATCTACTACATGAGTTACGAAGGTGGAGTTCGCAGTGCAGACAATGGCGGGACCGGTGCAGCTAACATCTTTGATATTCCAGGTCTCAGTTTCGGCAACAGGGGGTCAAACTTTGAGCCTACCGCAGAAGGCAAGAAGTATATTCCTTCATTGAAGCCGTATGATTCAACACGGCCGTGGCACCTGGAACAATTCAAAGGCACGCCATGGGACTTGGTTGTGTTTGCTGTCGATTCAGGTGACAAGAACAGTGCCGATCCCGTAGTGGCGATTTCTACGGAAGAAGGCAAGGATGGGAAAGGCATGATTGCTGCCATGTGGCAGAAGGACGCTCCTGTCTGGGCAGGAAAACCAGACCCACGCGGTATCGGGGTTGCTGAATTCATGGTCAACTGGCTGCAGGAGAAAGCTACTTTTGCCGTCAATCCCAAAGAAAAAATGTCAACAACCTGGGGATACGTCAAAGCCAGAAGGAAGTAAGCTTCTCCCACAGGATTGAATCACTTCTACTTATCACAAGCTGTGGCACATAAGTGAGTTGTGTCACAGCTTTTTTATGCTTCAATAATCAGTTAATCAGATCTTCCAGCTTCATTTCTTGAATCGTTTGATCAAAAGCGGAAATCGTCTGTTGGATATCGGTTTCAGTGTGCACAGCTGTTGTCATCCCGCCCCCGCTTGTCATATCAATACCGTTGAGAAGTAATCCGCAACGGAGAGTCTTTACCAAATCCGGATTGCTGGCTCCTTTTAACCTGCGGTAATGACACTGATATGCATCAAAATCAACGGCAGGCAAAGTTTTGTCTCCGTGCCCCAACAAGATCTTAAAACCGGAGAATTCACCGTAACAGGCCCAATCGAGTCCGTGTTGATCGAAAATCTGGTTGATCCCATGCCGTAAGATTTTGGCCACTTGATTGGCTTCTGTTTGCGGTTGGCCCGTTTGGGCGATTTTCAGCATCTGGATGCCGGCTGCTGCTGACAAAGGGTTGGCGTTGAATGTGCCTGGGTGCGGCATTTTTTTTGATTTTGGATGCTTTTCAATCGATATTAGATCTACTATTTCCGTCTTACCGGCAACCGCACCTCCGGGTAATCCACCGGCCATGATTTTAGCCAGAGTTGTCAGATCCGGATCAACGTCGTAGTATCCCTGTGCTCCACCAGGGGAAACACGGAACCCAGTGATAACCTCGTCGAAAATTAACACCACGCCGTATTCTCGAGTCAGGTTTCGAAGTTGGGTTAGAAATTCACCATTGGTCGGAATTTCGCCGAAAGAGGCACCGGTTGGTTCCAAAATCACGCAGGCAATATCACTATCATTCATCAGGTAATTCTCGACAACGTCGATATCGTTCGGTGGAGATATGAGGGTCGTTTCAGGAGATAGAACGCCAGGAATTAGCATGTCATAGGGGGGATTTGCTCCTGGAATGATAGCATCATGCCAACCATGGTAGTGACCGGCAAATTTCAGCACCTTATTTCTACCAGTAAAGATACGGGACAACCGGACTGCCATTAAAGTTGCTTCGGTGCCTGAACTGGTGAAACGGATTTTTTCGGCGGAAGGAATCAGGTTAATGATTAGATCCGCCCATTCCAGTTCAAGGGGATGACAAGCGCCATAATGCGTGCCGCGTTGCATCTGGTTGGTTACAGCCTCAACAATCCGAGGGGGATTGTGACCGAGTAAAAGCGCGCCATGACCAGACCAGTAATCAATAAATTCCTTACCGTTTACACCCCATTTTTTCGATCCCTGTGCATGATCAATGTAGATTGGAAAAGGATGGGTATGCCTGCTGTCATGAGTAACGCCGTCAGGAAAGAACTGATTTGCCCGTTGGGAAAATTCCTTGTCCGTTGAAAACATTTGGTGATACCGTTCTAGGATCGTGCTGTGTGACATAATTGTTCCTCAATATCCTGTAATAATAGAGCCGCAAGATAATCTGAAAATAAGCATTCATTGCCGAACTTGATTGATAAACACACTACAAAATAGATTCTGTTAAGTTGGGATAAAATCTAGCGGGGAGTCCACAGGAAAGATCGCCGATGAATTCCGCCACGCGGATTCCGATCGGGTGGCGTGGTATTGACCAGAACAGCGACATGATTGATTTCGCCCGATCGAGCCCAATCGGTGACATCAATATGAATCGGTGTACGAACATCGTGATGTCCCAAACGCCAGTGACGGTCCTTCTCAAATTGCTGCATCATTCCATTAAACCAGACCCAAACACCCCGGTTATAAACGGCGCCAATGGTCAGCCAGATTGATTTACCTTCTTCTATATCTGCAGGTACGTGGAATCCAGTTCGGTACCAAGCCTTGCCCCAAAAACCCCAGCCTTGTTGATCCTGATACCCTTGCCCTTCCCAGTTTAATGTGGTGTCAATCGTCGCCCAATCCTCACCTCTACCGACCAGGTACCATTGATAAATCACACCAACATCCTTCGGGTCTAGCTTGAACTCCCATTGTCTGGGCAACAAAGTTAACAATTCTCCTTCCTGACCACCGGCCTTGTCAGCTAGATCTTGATAGATCTCTTTATGCCATTCCAAAGTAGTTCTAAAATCATGTGCCCATTCTGGCGTATGGGGAAGAAGACCGGACTTGATTATATTGACTTCATCCCGAATGGCCAGCATTTTGTCAGCCCATTCAAGACCTACCTGAAATTGCCCTTGCGCCGCAAATTGCTCCATCCTCACATAAGCTTTCATATGATTATGAACTAATCTCAGGACTTGGACGCGCTGTCGGGAACAGGAATCCTGTACTGAATCTTCGGCTTGAGACATTAAATAATCTAATTTTTGCTGAACAGGAGGGAATATCGTTCTCCACTGCATTAACCTTCCCCAAGTCTGATGTGACGCTGTCTGCTCAACAGCAGATTCAAGCGTCCAGATGTATTCCTCTACCATGTCAGCGGCGTCAGCATAAAATTTCTGGCAATAATCGCGTACCAAAGCCTCGACATCAGCTTCAGCGTCCCACATCAATTTGGCACGCACATAATAATTCAGATGGGTAACCATCCATGAGTTTGTCCCCTCAGTCCAGAATCCCCATGTGCCGCGACTCCTAAAATAAGGCATGTCATGCTTCAAATTGTGAATTGCTGGAAACGGAAGATTTACTAAAGAGTTGCCTGGATCGTAGTCATAGACAAACACGCAATTGAGCGTATCAGTCCACCGATCCAGTAATTGTTTGTAAAGCGTACGTTGCCAGCATTTTTTATCACCCACAGGATGAAGGGTACATGCCGCAATAATAGCGGATTGAATACCTAGATTCGGACTGAATTCTGCAATCCCTTCGGGTAAACGAACACGATTGGCATAACCATTAGTAAGTACCCATCGATCAGGGAATTCCTTATAGACTTCCTGGGCAATGCAGTTGGCAAAACGAAACCACAAATCACTCAGGCTGGGATCCCCATAACCTTTGTGGTTAAATTCAGGAATACTGTCTTGACAACGCTGACAATAGCACATTGGAAACCCGTCTGGCGGGGCAAACCCAAAACTCAGTGTATCTGGATTATCTCGGAACGTATCTTTGATTGTCTTGACAGAAATATTGACTGTTTCTGGTTCGGAAAGACACAGCATGTCGCTACGCCGATCTCCATCTTTATTGATAGCAAACAGGTGGGGGGAACTCTCAAAATATTCCTCAGATGGAACCAATCGACGGATGCTCCCATCTCCCGGGATACTCAAAGACAATGTGTTTAATTTGTTGCAGTCACGCCATAGACGGAAGTCTTGATGATCTTGATCGGTGGTTGGTGCCCATCCGGAATACCAAATATTCCGGATACGGAAACTCGGTCGTTCTGTACGATCCATTGCATTGATCGAGATGGTATCCATTTCAGGTATGACTTCGCCAAATTCTCCCGGAAAGAACCAACGACATCCCAATTCTTCGAGAAAAGTGTAAACAGCATAAACAGTTCCACGATATTCGCCGTCTTCGTTACCCGCTAAGATCAGGCTGTTTCCAACTGTTTTGATAACAAAACCTTCTTCATTCAATTGGAAGGTAACGCCGGAAGGCACTTCTATACTCGAGTCCTTGACCATCTGGCTGTGACCAACCAGAATAGTGTTTCCAGAGACATCCTCCGATTCTTTTTTTATCTCAACGCGTGCATCACTAATCTTTTCAATATAGTCCTGAAGAATGCAAGCAGCTTCTTCAGCTTGTTCGCTTGGTTCATTTGCTACCACAATTGTGGTTTGTGGCTTGTGTTGTTCGACTAGAACCAATTTAGCCTCCACCTCTTGTTGATGGTCATTATAAAAATAACAAATAGAACGGGGAAACTAGAAGTTTCATTTGGATAGCTTAGCATTCGGTGATTATCTACCATAAGAATCCATTAAAATCAAATAATTTCGAAGTACCGCTGCCGTTCCCAATCCGTAACAGCTTTTGAAAAATTGTCGTACTCCCACCGACGAGTCATTAAATAATGATCAACGAAATCGCTACCCAGAATCTCTCGAAATGTATCACTTTGGTCTAGCCGGTTGATTGCTTCTGATAAAGATTGGGGTAGCGATTCAAACCGGTTCTCATCTGCTTCGTAGGCGTTAGCAGTCAATGGATCTTCGGGATCAATCTGGTATCGAATTCCGTATAGTCCGGCCGCCAAGCTGGCAGCAATGGCAATATGCGGATGGGCATCTGATCCGGCCAGTCGATACTCAACTCGTGTTGATTTTGCGTCCTGTCCCGGAATCGCGCGGATGGCTGCTGTGCGGTTTTCAATTCCCCATGAGGCATTTACCGGTGCCCACGATCCAGGAACAATCCGCTTATACGAATTAACTGTTGGGCAAATTAAGGCCATCATCTCCGGCATAAGCTGTTTCTGTCCACCGATGTAGTGTTTCATGGTATCAGACATGCCCAAAGAATCATCAGTATCCGAAAAGCAGTTCTTTTCTGCATCCAGATTCCATAAACTCTGATGTAAATGCCCGCTACAACCAGGATAATCCGGACTCCATTTGGCCATGAAGGTAGCAACAAGCCCTTGCCTGGTACAAATCTCCTTTACCCCAGTTTTGAACAGTCCAGCTTTATCGGCAGACTTCAGTGCCATATCATACTTTATTGCTGTTTCATAGGCACCGGGACCAGTTTCAGTGTGAATCCCTTCCAACGTAACATCGTATTCTGCCATTGAATCAACCACCGTATGAACAAATTCCGCCGCTGCTGAGGCTCGTAAAACACTATAACCAAATGCCCCCGGTGACATAGGGGTCAAGTTTTTGAATCCTTTTTCCATAAGCGAATCGGCTGTTTCTTTAAACAGAAAATATTCGTATTCTACCGAGGCAAAGGGTTGAAACCCCATCTCATTTGCTTGGCCTATCACGGTTCGTAACAAGTGACGGGGACACAACGGAAACGGAGTTTCCTGATCGCAAAAGAAATCGAGTATAAAGAACGCGGTATCAGGTTCCCATGGAATCTGACGAAAGGTGCTAAGATCGATTTTTGCCAGTAGATCCGGATAGCCCTCACCTGTCAACTTAGCGGGCGTACCATAAAGTTCGTCATCAGAATCCCAATTAAAAACAACATCGCAGAAACCGAGTCCCTTTTCTGCCGCAGACAAGAATTTATCGACCGAAACATATTTCCCTCGCAGGACACCATCAATATCAAAACCACCGAGTTTTACTTTATGAATACCCTTTTCCCGAAAAGTACGTTTAATCTGTTCTAACATCTGTTTCTCCTAACTCCACTTGCGTTTTGTTGTTAATTCAAAAAGGTCAAATAACCTCTTTTTTCACATCAGATAAACCCAATTGTGTCAAACTTTTCCGGAATTCAGTTGCAGGCAGGATCTCTGTGAAATCGTACTCATTAATTTTTTCGACACCAGTATCGTGCATTTCTGCCACTAAGTTTCTGCTCCTTATCATCATAATTCTCAACACAACATTTCAGGAATAGTGTATTTGGCCGATATCACATAATTTGCCGTTATCAAATAGAATGCCTTCTTGTTTCAGCAGCATCTGTTTCCGAGTGATCTCTTCTCCATGAGTTTGACCAGCAAAACCACCTATTGACAAATCGGAAAGAATGACGCGATGACACGGAACCATTGGTGCGAAGGGATTACGTTTCAACGCTTGACCTACAGCTTGACTGGATTTGCAACGGACTTCTTTGGCTAACAACTTGTAAGTGGTAACTTTACCCTGTGGGATTCTTTTAACCGCAGCATAAACTTTTTCCTGAAAATCGGTAACTGTTTTTTTCTCTTTCTGCATCATACTATTAGATTTCGTCCCAAGGAATCCCTAGTATCTTCACTTTTTCAGCAAGCGTTGCAGGTTTTTCCCCAAAATTAGTTCCATGTCACTCTCAGGAATGAACGTACAATGTTTCCGCACAACTTCTAAGGACTGCTGATAGGTCATATGAAGTCTTACTGGGGGATAATCGGAAGCCCAGCACAAGCGTTCCGGCCCATAATGCTGATACAATTTTCTCACAATCCAGAGGGTATCCGAATATGGGAAATCCCACGACATTTGAGAAACATAGTGAAAACCCGAAAGTTTGATATAAATATTTGGAACTTCAGCCGATTTCAGAATCTCCTGCAAATTAGGATTCGGGGGATCTTCACCAGCTCGCGCTCCAGCCATATGATGGCACAGAAAATTAATCGTCGGGAAACGCCGTGCCAACTGACGCAATGCCGGATGCCATGCGGATCCCAATGCCAAGCTGCTGATCAGGTTTAATTCCGCTGTTTTCTCGAAAAACTTAATTCCTTCATCCGATTCAAACCAGTCATAATCGTTACGCAAATAATGGGTATAGCCTTTAAGCTGATATTTCTCTGCTGCCTTGTGCAACCGATCTGCAGCACCCGATTGATGGTAGGTCTCGGTCCATGAACAATCCACGTCTGCGAATTGGATCAACCGGCCTGGATATTTTTTGACGCATTCAGCACCATAATCGTTGTTGTCAGGATTGTGATCTATACGGGCACAGACCAAAACCGCTTGATCGACGCCAATACGATCCATCTCCCATAGCAGTTGTTCGACCCTACCCCGACTTGTGTGATCTGGTACGGATGGTTGATAAGGCCAATATTCCCAAGCATGGGTGTGACAATCAATAATCATGACTAACTCCTTAAATAACAACAGTCAAAATGGTATTAATCACTCATTTAATGCGCGTAAGCCGAAACGATGTATGTAAGGATTCCGTTCCGATAAGCATAGATAGGAAAATCACCTACTGAGCATTCGATTGAATCTTACCACATAAACGGGAAAGTTCCAATCTGTTCAAATGGAGATGAGAAAACGGGATTTCAAACGGATAGCAATGTACATACAGAGCTTGTTTTAGAAAATAAGTATTTGCGCGAAATCACTTCAATATTAACCGAACAATTGGATCAAGCCCGATCGGAGTTAAGGCACCTACGTCAACGCCGCTCATTCTGGAAAAGAGTAAAAGGAAGCTTTGCTAACAAACATGTTCGGACACACACTGATGTTGGCTATACAGGTTAATGCCAAACACCATAAGTTGGCATTTCATAAACAATGCCGATAATGCTCCAAACGCAACCGAGCGTATAATCACCTAAAATGAGTCCCATAAAGGCGGGAACTGCTTTACGATACAGCCGGACGCCGCCCGTTTTTAAAATGATAAACTTTATCAGCCAACTAGTGAACACAGCGAACCAAGAACGGCCAAGTCCACCTCCGGTGGTCAGAACGTAACCACCTGGATGAAAAGGCCACCATAAGAACCTGACTTTCATAATCATCAGAAAAACAGTAAAGAAAAAACCGGTTGCAATACCACCCATTTCGGCAGTATTCGGGTCACGCGGATGTACCAACCATGTCTGCAAGCGGTTGAACGTTTCCCACCCCATGTATCCGATCCAACCACGAGCTTTGTTAGTTGCCCCCAAGTCGTACATTACGTGAAGATAAATCCAAAATGTGAAAAAGATGCCGAACACAATTGCTACCGCAATGCCGATTAGCATTTGACGATAACCAATTCCGGTCCGTTCCGCGATTCGAAATGCTTCCAATTCACTAGGCATCGGATTAGCTCGAAAGCATCGATTGAGCGGATAAAGGTAGGTTAAGACTGTCAAGTTAGCTGGTCCCAAGAGGCGTGTGCCGAGTGTAGTTACCAATGTACGCCCCGGATCGACATAAATCAGTGTATGCACAGGCGGTCCGATTTCAGCACGGGATCGTGTAATTGCAATAACCATGGGGAAATAAATCAGGAAAAAAAGCACAATTACCCACGATGACATGCCGGCGTAAAAACAGAATAACGTCAAAAATATCATGCCCACGATTGCAATTAAGAAAGCCAATTGATACTTTATCGGTTCTCTGGAATCATCAATCAGCTGCTGACGGCTGAATATGTGATGGATGATCCGAAAATAGTATCTTCGTCCGATCCAGACCGAGGTTAATCCAAAGGCGACCCAAGCCCCAATTGACTGCTCAAAAGGGTAGACATTTTGCATGCCAACTGCACTACCGAGAATCCGTTGTAGTCGCCCCACTATATAAAAGAACCAGCATGAAAACGATAGATCCAATGGCGTGAAAAACATCAATCCGATAATAAAAGGATAAAAGGATACCCGAAATGGTCCCATAGCGTTCCAAGGTTTGGTATTAAATCGAGCTAGCGTTTGGTTTTTAACGTTCAAGTATGGAATTGATGGATTGATATAATGCAGACCGTTTATTAAGGTGATACCTCCTGAAATGGCAAAACCCAGCCACATCCATCGATTGGTGAAAAACTGCCGAGGCTGATAGGTCATGGCAATAGGCAGTTGGACGATGGGATAACTCAATTTTTCGTTCTCTGTCCACTGTTTCCGAAGCAAAACGCTGAGTGAAAGCAACACCATCCAGAGTGCGATAACAAATCCTGACCAGGCGATAACAGGTGGCAGCCAGGTACGAAGATGCAGAGGGAAATACAGACTGGATTCACCCTGAAAAAAACCACGTAGAACTTCACGGTCTTTGACAGCAAACCAGGATTGTACGTATGAACCGAACAGTTGTTCCCATTCATTCTCAGCTGATGCAAACCAAAAAGCGTGCTCAATCGCAGGTAAAAGGTATCCCATCATGGTGTGACCACTGATTGTCGACACCATCACAACCATGGCATAAACTGTGAGCAGGTCTGCCTGAGACATCACTAAACGTGGGCTAATTCGTTGTAGGACGAAGTTAACCAATGACAAAACTAACAGCGTAAAAACAGCGTTAAAAAATAATGAAGCAATTGTCAGTTGTGTTGAATGCCAAACTTCACTGCCCATAAGTATCCAATAGCTGTTGATTCCTACCAGAACCAAACCTATAGCCAGGACATGAAATCTTATTTTATACTGAGAGATTGGAGTCTCACGAATCTGCTTTGACAAATTTACAGCCTATTTTGGATGTTTTTACTTTTTATCGGTATGTGCTAGCAGATATTCATTTGGAATCTGCCCATAATGTATCTTGTAAATTTTTAATCTCTCGTTGTAAACCAACTCCAAACCAGCAACTTCTCCAGAAAGCCATTTCTCAAGTCCAGGCCTTTTCTTTTCCGGGATCAGATGGGTTACACCGTAAAAAATGGCGATTTCAATAATTTTCTTCAAATCAGCTAACGGGATTTGAATCGCCTTTTCCTCGGAATAGAAGTGAAGTTCCCAGGGGTTGCGAGTCATTGTAATGGAGTTTGGCGCGTTTGATCTTATCCATTTCCCTGCATCAATCCAAGCCTTGCCGGCATCGCCATAAGGCCAACTTGCTTTTTTCCTGGCACGATCGATAATTAAAAAATTGTGGCTGGAAATAACCGTCAGGAGTATAAGTGCTGTCAACACAACCGCGACCCTCCGGTAATTCAAACCGCGGTAGACTATACCAAAGAAAATGTAAAGGCTTGTCCATCCGGTTGCGATGACCAGTGGCATTGCCGGAAAAGCAAGTCGGGATATCGGTCGCCAGCAGATTGCATGAAAACCATGCAGGAAAAGGAGAAGACACCATACGATCAAGAACTGCGGAATATGCCAGACTCGCAATATTTTGTTGATATCCTGATTGATCCGTTTGGATGTCTCAATCCCTTTCAAAACCCAAGAAGACTTATCTGGTCCAATCCGTTTCATAACCTTGGGATATAAGACTAAGATTGACTTCACATTGAGTTGATATATGTAGGAAATAACAAACAAAATCAGACCTGTTGCGGATGCAATACCAATAGGATAGGTATGAATTTGTTTGTAGTCAAACTTGCCAACAGATCCGTTTATATCAATAAAGCTCCACCAAAGATACTGTTTCAAAAACTCTTGGCTTTTAATAATCATACCGGAGATTCCCCAATCTTTAACTTTGGTAAAGAAGGACGGCAGGTTTTCACCGAGGTAAGGTTTATAAGTTCCTTCTTCCCATGGAAGGTATCCGATATAGCCAACGGCAAATTGCTGCGTGCTGAAGATGGGGTTGCCAAAATGAATCAGATTCCTCAGAAACCAGGGTGAGATTACCAAAAATGCCAAGACCAGTCCCGTCACAAACTGTCGATCCCGCTGTTCGATCTGCTTAGTGAAACGCAAAATCAGGTAGAAGATAGCGTAGGCAGGAATTAGAATAAGTCCTGTTCCCTTGGCGTAATAGGCAAGTCCCATTGCTATCCCCATGGGATAGAAAAAACGCGGATTTTTTGTCCCTTTGAGTACCAGGAGTACTGTCGTGCAAACCATAAACGCAAAGGTGATATCGGATAAGCAATAAAGCGAATGGCGAAAGAACTCAGGGTACAGCAAGATATGCAAACCCGCTGCCAACCCAACGATCCGGCTGCCGCTTAGCATTTCAGCTAAGGCATAGACAACAAAAGGAAAAAGTAAGCAGGATATGAAAATGGAAGGCATCTTAGCAGCAAAGGCATTCTTACCTAGAATCTTGAAAAAAGGTGCGATCAGGAAAGAATAAAGTGGCGGCCAATGGTCTTCGGGCCGGACAATTCGGGGATCATATTTGAGAAAATACCAACTTACGTAATCAACTTCCAGACCACGGCCTTTAATCAGGCTATCCGCCATTTCTGCATAACCTGAAGCATCGGCATGGCCGACATACTCAATCGGATAGACAATCTGTATCTTTACTATAAATGCTGCCAATCCAGCAATTAAGAGCAACCAGATGAAAAGTTTTTCCATACACTGTCCGTGAGAGTAGGAATGATAACCTAAATATTCTATGAAACCAGCATCTGGTAACAAAACGATACGGCATTGATATTCAATTGGTCGCTATTATCACCTACAAATGGTATTATACGCTTGCTTTTTCGTTAAATTGCACGTACAATTTCCATTGTCTTTTAAGTTTTACCGAAAGGGGGACTGTAACATGGCAGGCGTGGATATGACCCAAATGTCTGACGGAGTTTCAGGTCAAGAGACTGCAGTACCAAATAAAGGCGAGCGAAACCAAAAGACAGAACAATCCCAGCAAACTCAGGAAGCAACGGCTAATGAAGAAGCAGAATCAACCTCGCAAACTGAAAATCAGAGTCAGGGTAAAGAAACTCAGAAAGTCTCAAAGGTTGATGAAGGTGTTTCTGTAACTCAGAATGGCGTTAGTGGCGAAGGGCAAGTCATAGATGCCCAAGTTTAAATCCAAATTGTCCGTAACCCAACTTGGTGATTCAATCCCCCCTATACATCTCATCGAAGATATAATGCCTTACTCAATTTTCAAACACTTAATAATTCCTGCCGAATTATCCTACAGTGCTTTAGGGTAAAGCTCTCCCATTTCCCAACGTAGAAACAATACAGATCACCATTATTCCAATCCTTCCCCCTTCTTCAGTCGCCAGCTTGAAGAGGAAGTTAGCTAAGATTTAATGAGTACTGTGTCAGAGATCATATTAACTAACTATCCATAACGGTGCGATTCAGGAACTGTCCAATTTCATCGATAGGCAAGATTTCTTCAGCTGCCCCCATTTCGATAGCTACCTTCGGCATTCCAAAGATGACAGAAGTTGCTTCGTCTTGTGCTATTGTTTTACTCCCATTTTCCCTCATTTCGGCTAGTCCTGTTGCACCATCCTCTCCCATTCCTGTCAGAATCACACCGATGCTGTTTGCATTATAAACCTTTGCTACAGAGGAAAAAAGAATAGTGGCGGACGGCCGGTGCCCCTTAATTGGTAAGGCTTTATTCAACCGGATCCTTCCTCCAGAAACAATCATCATGTGGAAATCGTGGGGAGCAATAAGAACGACACCAGGCTGAATTTTGTCACTTTCTTCTGCCTCTTTTACTTTAACATTACTGGTTCTATCTAACCACTCAACCAATCCTGATGTAAATCCTTCTGAAATATGTTGAACAACTGCAATCCCACAAGGGAAATCAGCAGGAAGTTCACTCAACACCTTGTACAAAGCCTTAGGTCCTCCAGTGGAAGAACCAATAGCGACTACTTGAAACTCGGCTTTTACTGACGATGAGACATAATCTTGTGCAGTGGATGGTTCTGTCGAACGAGTTCGACGTTTTCCCTCCAGGTGAGTCACCACCGGAACTTGGGAAAGCAGCTTTACTTTCCTGACCAATTCACCGGCATCTTTGGCGGAAAACTGATCGAAACCGGGTTTTTCCATCGCATCTAAGGCACCAAGGGACATAGCTCTAAAAGCGAGATCTACTTCTGATTTCACCAAACTACTCACGACCAGAATTGGTGTTGGCTGATATGCCATAATATGCTCTGTGGTAGCTAAACCATCCATCACAGGCATATTAATATCCATTGTTATTAAGTCAGGTTTGAGTTGCGTGGCAACATCTATTGCTTCTCTTCCATCCTTGGCTGTACCTACGACGTCAATATCAGGATCACTATTTAAGAACTTCGAGATAATACCTCTAGCCACAGCACTATCATCAACAACTAATACTTGGATGCTCATGGCAACCTTGTTCTTAAAGGGAATTTCACGATCTGCTTTCTTTTTTTTTTGACCAAAACTGGCATCGAAAATTCGAAACTTAAAGCACTATACTTTACTAAGTACGTTATTTCAATCTGTTTGAGAAAGATCCTATGCGCATGCTATTATACCTTAATTTTCTCCAACATAGGAAAGAAGCCTAAACTACCATACATTAGGATATTACTCAAGACTTCCAGCTTTAATTCGTTATTTGGGTTATCTAACAGGATTAATCTATAGCGAAATTGGAGTAACTAGCAGCTTAGGCTTATAATGACTTAAGTACTGCCAATTAAATCCTCAACAGCAGTTAACAATGTATTTTTATCAAATGCACTCTTTACAATGTATCTATCAGCTCCTGCTTCAAAACCTTTCCGTTTTTCTTCCTCTTTGGCTAAGGTACTGACAATAATTGCTGGGATATGTTTATGTCTTTCATCGCTCTTATACTTGCTAATGAATTCATAACCATCCATACGCGGCATCTGTATGTCAGAAACAACCAATTCATATGTTTTTTGTTCCATCTTTTCGACAGCTTCAACACCATCGATAGCAACATCAACCTCGTAGCCAGCAGACTCCAGAATGTTTCGTTCCAGTTCTCTTACCATCACCGAATCCTCAACCACTAAAATGCTTTTCACCACCGGTCGCTCTGGAACAGATAACGTGCTTGTTTGGGATAGCATTTCTCTTCTTACAGCTCCAATTTCTGCATTCTTCATTAAATCCGGAATATTGAGAACGAAGGCAACTTCCCCATTACCCATAATGCTTATTCCGGCAACGTTTGGAACTGTATTAAGATGTTGACTAAGACCATTTATAACCATAACTGTAACAGCTTCAAACTTGTCAACAGCGAAAGCGATTTGTTGGATACCTTGAGTAATCACAACGACTCGGGTTTCCTCCCGATCACGATGGCCCGATCCATTCATTTTCAACACATCATGCAGATAAACCATAGGAATGATTTCGCCTTCATAGACAATGGCTGGTTTGTTGGCAACAGACATTATCTGGGAGGACAAAATCAATTGAGCAGTTTTAATTGAGGTAGTTGGAAATGCGAAATGGCTTCCTTCCACTTGCACCATGCACAGTTGTTGGTTGGCGAGTGTCAGTGGTAATTGCAGCGTAAACGTTGTCCCAATGTTTACCTGTGTTTCGATTAGAATATCGCCCCTCATCTTGTCAACCTGTTGTTTTACAACATCCATTCCAACCCCGCGTCCGGAGGTATCTGTTACTACCTCCTTGGTACTGAAACCTGCTTCAAGAATGAGGTATGGAATCTCTTGGTCGCTCATGGCTCCCAATTGATTTTGATCGATAACACCCTTTTGAAGTGCCACGTTTCTAAGCTTTACTGGATCAATCCCGGCACCATCGTCCGCAACATGGATATATACCCGATCTCCAGTCTGCTCAGCTTTCAGGGTTATTGTTCCTTGTCGAGGCTTACCCAATTTTTCACGGACATCAGGCAATTCTACCCCGTGATCTACCGAGTTACGAATCAGGTGCAAAAACGGTGCCCGAAGGGCGTCGACAATGGTTTTATCAAGCTTGGCATCTTGGTCGTCAATTTCAAGCTGAATCTCTTTATTGAATTCTTGAGCTAAATCCCTGATGGGTCTTTTAAAACTGTTAAAGAGGGTTGCCACAGGCAATACCCGAGTATCTCTTACCGTATCCTGCAATTGATCAACTATTAAACTATGGCTTGTTATCGATTCAGTATATTCAAGTTTGATGTCAGATAGAGTCTTTTCTAATAGGCTGCTTTCCTCGCTAAGCGTTTCTATTAAATTGTTTAGTGCTTCTAAGCCTCTCTGTATTCCTAAACTGGCAGATCCGTTTTGCAACGGGTTCGCAACAGAGGTGGAATCGAACTGCGCGTTTAGGCTGCTTAAGGTCGTGCGTATATCATTCCTGCATATGGTTAAGGCATTTACTATCTTACTCAATCCGAGAAACTGAGTAAGATGGTTTTGAGAAGTAATTCGGTTCACGATCATTTCGTCAACAATTGTGGAAAGAGTATCCAACTTGGAAATTCCGACACGAATGGTTGCTTCTAACTGCCTTTGCTCAGGTTTGGCCAGTTCAGATTGAGTTTCAACCTTTTTTAGTTCTTGTCCTTTTGGTGTTTGGAGATCAGCTGTCCGCTGTTCAGCCAGTAAATCTGATATCGTATCTGCGGTTGGGCTTAGCTTATCATCGGGTGCATCTCCAAGGAACGGCTCTTGTTGCTGTGGTACAGGAACATCCACCTCAGCTTCCTGTTCAACCGATAATTCTGGTGGAGTTCGTACCTCTTCCGTAACAGAAGTGGAACTATCGGCTTCGGCTAAATATTCAGCCAATTCCGGGATTGTTTCGTCAATAAGTTTATAGAAATCGTCCGGATTCCAATCATTTTCCTCACTGTCCTCGGTCACATCAATTGCCATTTCAATCAGGCCAAGGCCCTGAAAAATCAGATCTAAGATTTGTTCAGTAATCTCAATTTTTTGTTGGTTGACAACTTGAAAAATTGTTTCCACTCGAAGCAAGGTGCCAGAAATATGCAATGATGTGAGTTGTGTTTCTATACTTTGTGCATACTCTCTGAGTGACTGAACAATAGAAAAGGCTTGATTTAAAATAGGATTTTTTTCTTCTACCATCTCCAATTTTAAAAGTTGCTCACTTAATTCTTCAAGGGATTTCTTGGCTGGTGACAGAAGTCCGGATACATTTTCCATCAGTTTGCTGGCAGTGCCAATTTCTTCGCCGGATAAGGTATCAGGTTTTGCTGAGGTTTCTACACTACTGGGTATGATAACTTCGGTAGGAGAATCTGTACTTGCTTCGACATGTAATGCTTGTTCAAGTCTACGGCATAATGCATCAATTTCAATGTCCGCTGTGTCACCAGCTACAGCCGCTTTAACCAGTATACTGATGGTATCAAGCCCTTCAAAAAGAAGATTAAGAGCGGCTATTTCTAGGTGCTCCCCTTCATCACGAGCAGCTATCAACAGCTCTTCCATCTGGTGGGCGACAACATTAATGTCATCAAAACCCATTAACTTCGATGAACCTTTCAGAGTATGAGCAGAACGAGCAATTTCACGAATGATTTCTGGATCGCCTGGATTGTTTTCAAGTGCAAGCAATCCTAAGTTGAGTTGCTCAATATGCTCCTCGGCCTCATCCCTAAAGATGCCTAGAAATTGTTCATCCATTCCTTCTTGCATTGTTTCTTGACTTGCACGTAACCTATGTTTCGATAAACCTGCAATGAATTTTGAACCCAGTCTGCGAAAACTTTAACAAAGACACTAAGGATTGGGATTAATGAACTTTCCCGATCTTTATATTGAAACAGACATTGCAAGAAACTTAATCCCTATTGGCTAGGAGGGTTGGGGCGCGGCTTGCCACCATTGCCCTGTACTTTCAGCATACCCTGCAGTGTTTGACCAATTTGTACCAATTCTTCAGAGGCATCAACCGTTTTTTGGGCTCCGGTTTCAACCTCCTTGGAAACTCCATCAACGTCCCTCATTACGCTAACTACTTGCTCCGATGCGGTTTGTTGCTGCCGTGTGCTGGCATCAATAAGAGTGGCTGCTTCTGCAGTCTGTTGCACCATCGCTAGAATCTTTTCCAAGTGTTCTCCAGTTTGCTCTGCTAATCCCGTACCCTCTGTAACTTGATTGGTACTTTGCTGAGAGGCTGTTACAGATTCGCCAATTGAACTGGTTATATCTGTGGTGAGATCTTTAATCCGCTGGGAAGCTTCTATGGTCTGCTCTGCAAGTCTTTTGACCTCGTTTGCCACCACCGTAAACCCTCTACCATGTTCCCCAGCATTAACGGCTGTAATGTTTGCATTCAAAGAGAGTATATCTGTCCGACGTGCAATTTCATCGATTTGTCCCAGCACTTCCGTAATTTCTTCTGCTTTGTCCTCCAGTCTTGAAATCCGTTCGGCACTTTCAGTCGTACTGGTTGAGATCATTTCCATTGCTTGAATTACCTGTTGAACAGTCGCTTGTCCTATCTCAACTGTTTCAAGGCTATCTTGAGCCAGCTCAGAAACATTATTGGCGTTCTCAGAGATCTGTTTTGAAGTTCTGGCCGTTTCTTCAACTGCAGCTACCGTTTGGGTAATGCTGGCTGACTGCTGTGCAGCACCACTCGCCTGGTTCTGACTTGCTTGTACGATGTCGATTGACGTATTGTCTAAATCTGAGACAGCACTCTGCACCCTTTGAATCATGTTGTCAGTATGAGCAACCATGATATTAAAACCGTCAACCAGTTGCCCTAGTTCATCCTCCGAATCTTTTTCCGCACGAAGAGAGAAATCGTCATTCTCTGTAACACTGTGCATGACGTCAACCAGATGAAAGATCGGTCCAGAAATTATCCCTTGGAAGGAAGCAGCGATAAGAAGCGCAACAACCGCAGAAATCAGCAAGATAATAGCACTACGCCCCATGATGTTTGCAACCCGCTTCCCGAGTTCTCGTGTGTCTGCTTTAATCAGGATGTTCCCTAAAATTTCGCCATCTTCTCCCTTGATCTCCTGCACGATAACCAGATACTTATTATCCGAAGTATATTCTTGACGTACGATGCCAGCTCGACGTGGAGCCTCTTCACTCTTATTCAGATCAGCCTCGCTAATATACTCTGTAAACAATACTGGTATTGCATAAGCGTTTTCCCCCATTGCCGCAGCATCGTAAAGAGCAGCCGCCACAATGTTTGTATTAGCTGACAATGTATTTAATACTTCCTTAGCAGTATCTGGGTCATCAAATTCCAAAGCCGTCACATTATTTGTTCCGATAATGTTAGCGAGAGTCGATAGATTGTTTTTATAACGCTCTTTGAAGGTATTTCTATCATACACAGTGAAGGCTATACAGACCAAAATTACTGTGATGATAGATATAGCGATCGTAATCCCCATCAACTTGTACTTAATTGAAAGATCTTTCAACTTATTAAACATAGATTTTGCTCCTTATCTTCACTAATGGTTGCACAACTGACAATCCTTAGGGCTCAGACGTCAAGTTGGGAGTGGAAGTTTCACTCATGTTCTTAAGTTTTGAGTAAGTTGTCGTTTGTATCAGCCGTTTTTGGTCATCAGGCAGAATATCATTTAACTCGACTAGCATTATTACATCTCCTATGCCATCCTCATTAACCGACAGCATGTTAGTCGGCTTTGAAGCTTTTCCCATGCCCCATAGCGACTCAACTTCCAGAAGGCTTTCAACAAAATCGGGAATTGGATCAATGTGCTCGATTTCAAGATTTATAATATTATCTATTTGATCTACTTGAATACCCAGATAGCCATAATCATTTTTGACCACAATAACCTGATCATTTTGATCGTCCATCGAATTGTCTAAGGAGATGGTTAAACTAAACTGCTGATTGAAACTGATAACTGCCAATTCGTTTTCCCGAAAGGTAGTAAATCCCACGAGGTCATGCCGCATGAGTCCGGGAGTATCCGGCAACTCCTCAATTTCCGAACTCTCATCATCAAGAATTTCAACAATATCTTCAATGTCAGCACCAAAGACAATTCCTCCAGAACGAAAGACAAGCACTGGAACCCTATTAAAATACCCGATTGTAGAATCTGAATGTGACTGACGTAAATCTTCCATACCGAAAAAACGTGAATGACTTTATCCCGCACCAGAATTTTAAGCTGAAGAAAAAGGGTGACAAGTGAATTCCCCATTTATTTGCCGTTATTCTTTTTCAATTTATATAAAATTATGCCAAGCTACCCCTTTTCTTCGACTAATCTGCTATTCATTTCTGCCTCCAACACACTTTCCACATCGATAATCCCAATTAATGTTTCTTCCTCCGAATCTCGATCTTCATAGTACGTTTCAACATCAATAATAGCAGACGAAAGGAACTCACCTTCAATATACTCCGCTGTAACCTTCTCAATAGTGGTTAATGCTACCTGAATGTCAGATAGGTCTACCTTTATAATATCCTCAACCTTATCAACAAGAAGCCCTACTACCAATTGCAAATCCCTTTTCTCGATATTCACAACCATTATTCTGGTTCCGTCATCCATTTCTGAGATTGGCAAACCTAAGTAATCTCTCAAATCTAGTATCGAGATAATTTCGCTACGCAGATTTATCACTCCCAGTAAATAGCTTGGAACACAGGGAATCGGATATATTCGACGCCATGTCGTCTGATCGTCGATACTTTTGATGTGCTTGGCATCAATTGCATATTGTTCTCCACCAAGAAAGAACCTGACGAGCGTTCGAATATCTTCCGCTACACCCTCTTGATGAGTATTAATTCTCTCTTGCGCAGCCTGCTGGAGTATTGAATTCGTTTTGCGTCTTGCTAAAATCCCTCCAGTCCCTTCTACTTTCATGACTCAACCTCCGACTGGGAGGTATCTTCTCCTAGCTGTTTTAATTTCTGATGACAGATTTCATTTATGAGTCTCACTGAAAAGCCGCCAGAAAACTTGATCTCTTCATCCTCAGGAAACCTCTGAAGTTTGTGAACAGCATTTCTATATTCGCGAACAGCATTTTGTTGGTCTCCAGCTAATCGATAAAGTCGCGCCAGATTGAAATGCGCCAGAACGCACGAATCGTCAACATAGATGGTTTTTTGATACTCTTCCACCGCACGGTCAATTTCGTTTAGATTCTCGGAAACAAGCGCCATGAAAAAGTGCGCTTCCAAACACAGAGGATCTATATCGAGGACTTTTTGATAAGCTTCCGCAGCAGAGACATAACTGCCTGCATTTGCCAAAGATTTCCCTTTAGCTAGATAATAGTCAACCAGAGTTTGCTCATCCATCGTTCCAGTATCGATATTGCGACCATCAATATTCTTTAATCTCGTTTGGGAAACGAAGCTATCATTGGTTAAGCAGCTGTTTGTAAGTGCCATATTATTCCGCTCAGATGGTTTCCTGCTCGAGATTTTCTTATTTGCATAATTGCTCTGTATCGTATAAATAGGTGTGTTTCCAAAATTGATTATCGAGAATTCATCTGAAATGCCAAGGAGAGTTTCAGAATGCCCCAGAAACAAATGTCCTTTCCCATCTAAACATCGGCCAAAATTCCTAACAACCTGCTTTGTCAATTCACTGTCAAAATAGATAATCACATTCCGGCAAAAGATAATATCCCAGTTTCCTTTTTCAGGAGTTGGATAGATGGCTTGTTTTAAATTAAACTCACGAAAGTCAACCATCTTTTTGATGTTTTGATTTAGTTCATATCGATTGCCAACTTGGTGAAAATACTGTTCTTGTTGACCTTTACTAACATTTCGTAAGGCACGCCGACTATAAATACCTTTCTCCGCTTTTTTGATAGCGTTGTAATCAATATCAGTGGCAAGAATTTCGATATCCCATTTTTCAGGAAAAGGCAGTTTCTTCATGACCGTCATTGCTATTGAATATGGTTCTTCTCCCGTTGCACAACCAGCACTCCAAATCCTCAATTTTTGTATTTTATTGAATCTTTCGATGATGATATTTGGTAGAACATGATCTTCAAGGGCCGTGAATTGTGCGGGGTTTCTAAAAAAACTTGTTTCATTGATGGTAACATGCGATATCAGCCCACGTACTTCGGCCTCGTAATGACGATCCTGATGCAAAAATCGATAATACTTTTCAAAACTGTTGAAATTCTTATTCAATAGGTGCTGAGATATAACCGGAATCAGATGATTACATTTGGTTTCATCCAGATATATACCACTATGGTTACGAATCAGATCTTGAAATAATTTTATGTCTGTTGCTGATAACCTAACCAGGGCGTTTTCTGATATTTGTTCTTTCCCTGCCATCAGTGAACCTACATGCTTTCTTTGCTAATTTGGTTTTTAACCTTTAAATTGGAAGCAACTGTGCTACTTTATGAACCAGAAGTTCTTCTACTTTGCCCTTTACTGCAATTGAAGACGCGTCTTCAACCTTAACAAAGTCTTGGATTAGTTTATAGGTCGCATCACTGACCAAAACCGACCCCTTTTCGGCGGCACTCTCCAAACGTGCGGCAATGTTCACATTGTCACCAATTACAGTGTAATCTCTTCGGTATAATTTGCTGCCAATATCTCCCATAATGACAGTCCCCGAGTTGATTCCAACTCTAATATTGACCTGGTTCTGCCGATTCTGATTGAATTTTTTCAAAGCTTCAATCATCTCCAACCCCGCCTTAACAGCATTATAAGCACATTCTTCACGGGATCTATTTTTGGAATCAAGGTACAAAGCCATAATTGCGTCCCCAACAAACTTATCGATAGTGGCTCCATTGTCTTTCAGAATAACAACCATTTCATCAAAGTATTCGTTGAGCAACTTAACTAACGCCTTGGGATCCATTCGCTCGGTCATTGGCGTGAATCCAACAATATCTGCAAAAAAAATCGTCGAAAAAGTCTCTTCGACACGCATTTGATCGACTGAACTTTTCTGGTCTGCGGCAGCAGCGGCAGCTTCCACAGCTGATTCAGAGAGATAATGCTGCATTGCTTGGCGTTCTCTGATTAACCTTCTTTCAGCTATAAGTTTCTCCGCAATTACTACTAATTTGTCCGGAGGAAACGGCTTGGATAGAAATGCCGCGATACCAGCGTGTTTTCCCTTTCTTTGATCCTTATCTGAGTCTGCCGCAGTCAGCATCAATACCGGTATGTCTGACAGTGCTTCTCTGTTCTTCAGAGCTCGTGTGAGTTCCCGACCATCCATTCCTGGCATATTAAAATCAGTGATAATCAAGTCAGGTTCATGTTCAACTGCTGCATCATAGCCTTCATGTCCATCACTAGCTGTAAGGATTTCAAATCCTTGTTGTGAAAGCCCCTGCTTCATCATATTACGAACTAATGCACTGTCATCGACAACAAGAATCTTCTCACGAAGAGAGCTTTCTCCTTTAGGAGCAAGAGTTAAATTAATGCGACTAATTAACTCAGCTTCATCCACGGGCTTGGTAAGGAAATCATTTGCACCAACATCGAATCCTTTATCAATGTCTAATCCTGTTCCACGTACAGACAAAATCACAACTGGAATATCCTGCGTTGCGTTTCTTTGTTTGATTTCCTGACACATTTCATAACCGTTCATATTCGGCATATCCAAGTCAGAAATAATTAGATCCGGCATATATTCAACGGCTTTTTGTAACCCTTCTACTCCATCCATAGCGTGAATCAATTTAAAGCCATTTTTATCAATAATTCTGCCCACCGAAGCATGAACAAGCTTACTATCATCTACTAATAAAATACAAGGAGGATGGGAGTCTGTTGCCTGAGTGCCCTGAGGGATTTCTTCTTGTTTCTCTTCTTCAGTAGTTGTATCAATTTCCCGTATCTCATCATCCGGGGAAGGGGCTATTTTTACTTCCTCGGCGGATGATAATTTCGTTTTTTGAGGAGTACCCATCCGCGTAAATTCAAGCCATTGCTCGACCAATTTGAGCAAATCCTCTGACCGACATGGAATCTTCAGGAAATCTGAAGCCCCCCTCGCCAGAGCTTCATTTTCGAGTTTTGACTGATGGGAAAAAATGATGATCGGTTTGTTTTTTTCCCCTGAATTCCTTAGTTGCTGACAGATTTCCAAACCGGTAACGTTAGCTAAGGAATCTTGCAGAAGACACAAGTCCATATTCTCAATATTCGCAAGCGCTTCATCTCCATTCGCAACCGTGGTTATTTGGTACTTATTGTTGCTTACCATACGTGTTAGCATCCGGCTGAATAATTTGCTGTTTGAGGCAATCAAGATCCTGTTAGTTTGCAAGATGCTTCTCTATTGGGTAATCGATTGTTATGTATATATACTAATGATTGATTAGATATGTTTTTTGGTTAATACGTGATGAAAAGTGTTATTGTTTAACAACCTCTAAGGCTAACTTTAGAAGCTTGCTACTGATCGTAAGCCCTTTGGCTTTTGCAGGCACTAAATTCACTTTGAATTTAATCTTCGCCCCGGCGGTCTCCACGAAAGTAATGATTCCACCTGCCTTTATAAAACTATCCGTTTCACCAATAGTTAACTTCGCTGGATTCGCTGGAGTATCACCAAGGTCTTTAATCTTACCAAATACATCTCCTAATTCCCCTTCGACGCTCTTAGGCAAAAAGATCACATGACAATTAGCAAATAATGAAGCATCATCCTGTGGCGTTACCTTAACATCTTTGCCCCGGACTTTTTTACCAGCCAACATTGCTGTCAGTAGGGTTGCAAACTCCGGATCCTTATAAACACCAACTTCAAATATAGCAACGTTACTCGGCCATTCGGTCAATTTTACGAAGTTAACTATAAACACTGCCTTAAGCTGCTGCGGGGTGGCCGCATAGGAAACTTGGGTGTTGAAGGCAATTACACCCATGTATGCCAATATACATATTAAGGCAAGCAGAATGTACAGTTTATACCGCCTTCCCATAAATAATACCTTTAGTATCCCCTTAGGATGTTATTTCCAATTAAACTCAAGTTTATGCTCAATAGGTTTTGAAATTGATCTTTAGGTTATCTTAATCCTTAATTTTAGAAATTCCATTCCACAAGAACAACGATCTGACGTCCCAAACCAAGAACATCAATGCCGAAAAATCTAGGTTCTACATATTGAAAATGTTGCCTATTATCCCAAGATACTATTATAACATAAAAACTGTGCTATTATATAGCCATTGTAGTGATTACAGCATACTGCAAATTGCGTCATCCTTATCCTGATACTTACTGCGATACCTAATCTACTTATTCTCTAAAATCATGTATGTAACCATTGGCGCTAGTTTAAAGACTGAACTGAGCTATCGAAAATGGAATAAAGCCAACGTTCTCAATGAGGGTAAGCCATCCCACTGCAGCATAATGTTGAACAACGCCATCGTCAGGCCAACCCAAGTCTTGAAATAGGTCCGAGCGCAGTGTATTATTTTCGTGATCCCATATACAAAAATTGGCATTGACAGCACGGCTTCTAGCACCATTCGGTCGTTCCATTCCTTTTGTTGGCACAGACGCAAATTCGCCGGCAAGCCAGGGGTAACTTCTTCAGAGGAATAGGTTTTGGCTTGGCTGTGCTTGTAATTTTTTCCGCTGCCGCCGGTTATTGTCAACCTGCTGACAATATCGAAGGGACCTACTGCTATATTCGTCTTCCTTAGGGCCGTATGGAGATGTTCATCAGCAATGTGGTGGAACAAGATCCTTACCCAGCAATACTGAAACGCTATGGATAAAGAGTTTACATCCTCAGATTAATTTAGATCCACCAGTAAACAGCGTGATGACAATCATCAACCAAGCCATCAGGTATCGCCTGATGGCCTGACACATATAGCTGGCCACTACATTCTTGTCGATACGAAAGTGTGTACACTCGAGTTGGTTAATGTGGGCTGTTCATCAACTCCTCTATACCATTCGGAGTTGAGGCAAATCGTTGAGTTAGAATCCACCTCTGGTTTACTTGGTTTATCTTCGATTGAAAACGATGTCGTATGCTATGTTGAGGAGATGAGCTAATTACCAAATAATATTCTCATCCTGTACTCTGATGCCATCACGGAAAGAAAGAATTTAAATGGGTACCTCACGGAATTGATCGATTAAAACTCTTGTATAAGGAATAGTACTAACCAAAATTCTAGCTGGGAGGCAGCTAAACTCTTTGACATATGTGACTCAAAAATCTCCGAACTTCTGTTTTTTTGATTTATGCAAGAAGCCTATTAAAGAAAACGATTATGGCCCCAGCTGATTTATCTTCCTTGAAATTCCGCGGAGGATTCTCTCAGATCTTGGAGCTCGCGCTACGGATACATCCTCATGATAACGACGTGATAATCGTGGTTATCAAAGCAGACTGGATAAGTAAACCTACTTCAATAAAGAAGATTTTTTAGCTAAAATTCAATTGAACATGTAAAATTGAACGTGTTATCAATTTCGTAAAAGGTCGACATGAAAAAAATTATCAACGGAATTAACATCTCAATCGCACCTCTCACCAATTTAGAACGAGCCGACTTGAGGGAGGTCGATTTAGCTGGCGCCAACCTAACCGGAGCCTACCTAGGTTATGCTTGTTTGAATAACGCGAATTTAAACCGAGCTGTTTTGACTGGGGCTTTCTTGATGAACGCGGAACTGGTCAAGGCTAATTTGGGGAATGCTGATTTAACAAGAGCAATTTTAAGTGAGGCCAACTTGAGTCAAGTAGACATGAGAGAAGCTAATCTGATTGAGGCTTACTTAGCCAATGCTATTTTGATTGAAGCCGACTTGAGTCAAGCAAATTTGGTGCGTGCTAATCTGATTGAGGCCAACTTAAGAAAAGCCATTTTGACAGAGGCTTTTCTGGTCAAAACTGAACTGGTTGGTGCTAATCTGATAAATGCTGATTTAAGAAAAGCTGATTTAACTAAATCGACCTTAAATGGTGCTGATCTAACTGGTGCCAATTTGGAACAAGTGATCTTAGTTGAAGCTGTTATGGAAAGAACAAACTTAAGACAAGCGGACCTCAGCCATGCTAACTTAAGCTACGCTAACCTGAGACAAGCTAATCTTACTGGTACTAATTTGGCTGAGTCAACTTCAACCGGGATTAATTTGGCTGAAGCTTATCTGACAACAGCCGTTTTGAGCAAGGCAGATCTGAGTCAAGCTAACTTAAGCCGAGCCGAATTGAGGCAGACCGAGTCGGTTGGAACTAATTTTGGACAAGCTAACTTAAGCGAGACCAACTTGGCACAAGCCAACCTAGCCGATGCCAACTTGAGTGAGACTGACTTGAGTGAGGCCAACCTCAGCCAAGCTGACCTTAGCGGTGCTAACTTAACACAAGCCATCCTCAACAAAGCCAAGTACGACAGGACAAAGTACAACTACAGCACAATATTTCCGGAAGGTTTTTATGCTAAGGATCATGATGGATTGGAACGCGTTGATTAGCGTTATAACAGATACGGTCAAGAAGCCTAAGTGATTCGTTTAAAACCATAGGAGTTGTGCTTCTATAATGCCTTTGAGCAAATAGCTACTCGCGCTTAATAGTTTAGATAAATAGCTTTAATCACAATAACCTTTATACCATTCCCCGCAGGTTTGCCTTCAAGGTGAGTCTCAAAGTCCGCCAGAATTTTCTGCTGAATCTCCAAAGGGAATAAATCAACTGAATTTAACATCATCTGTTTCAGGTTTTCCTTACCGTATTCTTCTTTTTTCGGATTTTTCTGATCAGTAATACAATCGGAATAAATAAAGGACAAGAGTATCATTACTTTGCTGTTTAATCTCCTCACTTTGATATGTTGTGTGATTGCTGATGGGCAGCGATACCAAAGGAGGAAATCGCGATCTAATACCATTTTGCGTTAACTCGAAAGCATAAATGAAGTATCCTCTTCGCGGCAATCTTACCAAAGTGGAGAAAATTCGATGAAGAAGAGAATTTCAATGATAATCGAAAGTCATAATGAACTTCAATGATAGATACAGAGAGATACGGTTATCTATCGATTTCAACGACTTCTGGCGTTGCACCTGCTGAGAATCGGGTAAGCTTGGTCTCCAAAACAGGTTGCCGAACTTCTTGCTGTTCATCGAGAGACCTTTGGTCGTTTGTTGGAGGCCTATAGTCGTGGTAGATTATCCCACCTATTAGCATGGAAAAGAGCTTCTGGAAAGCTTCTTATGCTTTCTCCCGACATCCAAAATCGGCCCCAAAAACGCCTTGAGACAGAAGAGAGCTTTATCAGTTATGGAGCCGTTATTATTTGGGCCAAAACCAAATGTTGAATCCGATTGAACGATTCTGGCAAGATATAAGGAAGTGCCTCTTTGACCAACATATCCGACGCTTTCCCAGATTCAACATAACTGACCCAGTATATAAGAACGCGAAGTCAGTTTACGCGCGTCTACTGAGCTTGTTGGGGACGGAGAAACTTGGGCTCATATCAAAATCGCTAAATCTACGAACTTCAAATCGGTGGCAGCGAGGTTGGAATTAGAAAATGGTTCGGCAGTGACAATTACAAACTATAGTAACTTTATATAAAGCATCGATGTTCTTTTTGCACATGCATTCTCCCTAACCGAATAGAGTTCTCACTGTCTGAAGCATTGTTAGTGTGCCAAAAATCCCGTAGAAGAGTGCGCAGAGAATGAGGCCAATCTGGCGCCAAAGTGGCGGTTGAATCTCTTTCGGCAAAAATTTCCTGTTGACGTAAAGTGTGTGTAGGGAAGTAATTACCAGCAGGTATCCGCCAACCGTTGCAGAAACTAAGATCATAAAGAACGGTTTTGCTAGATACATGGCAACCGCACCCCACACGATGTAAAGAATCAGAATTGGGTAATAGATCCACTTGGCGTTATGCTCCTCAAGTTTTCGTGCCCGTGAAAATCCCGTCCAAATGATGTCTGTGTAGCGTCTTGGCACACCATCAACACCTCCCAACTGCGTTGAAAAGAGTACCCAGAACCCACATAACAGAGTCAGATACCAGAATATTCGGCCCCCTTTTGCCGCCAGTCCATCTGCTTGGAACGCTGCAGCTGACCATTGATCGACAGCTTGTCCTGCAGGAACAAAGGCAATAGTCAGCATAGCTGGCAACGCCATACCGATGAAGCAACCGATTACCCAAATGTAATACTGTTCAAAACGGTTATATTTCCACCATTCGCGAAAGCGCTGTAAGTTCTCAGGAGTAATCCGAAAAACCTTGCCCAGATGCGAGAGCGTTACCTGTTGCCCGCCGATGATGGAAGGTATAGCACCAACTAAGCTACTCATCCCCCAGCCCTTATCACGGACATAGTTGGTGATTGAAACGTTACCCAAACCACCACTACCTGCATAAGCGGCAAAGGCGCCCAGCAACAGCCAATTGATTTCTCCACCTTCTTCTGGCTGAGGTAGTGAACCGAAGCTGAAGAACCCCTTGATTACTATCCACCAAACCCTTGGCGGTACCATAAACAGATCAATGATAACCAGATAACCGATGATCCAGACCACCATGAACAGTTGAACCTTCTCCAGCGCGTTGTAGATCTTTCCGCCAAATAGGACAATCCCCAAACAAGCAAAGAATATGAGGTAGGCGAAAGTTCGAACTGTGTTCTGGTCCACGTCTTGTGGCATGTACCCCAGCCAGGCAGCCGCAATGGCAGTGGCAGCGGTCATCGCCCAACCAGGCCAGATACCGAAAAAATCGATAATCGAGTAAAAAAACGCCCAAAACGGCGCACCTGGTTTGCATCGCATGTAACCGCTAAACATCGGTTCGCCGGTGTAGATCGTATAGCGGATCGCTTCGGTGTTGAGGAGGACTTGAAGAAAAATGGCGACGGTGGCAATCCAGAGCAAACGTCCTCCATACTGAGCGGTGATGGCTGGACCCAGCAACCATTCACCACTACCGATTGAAGCACCTAACATGATAATCCCTGGCCCCAGAACACTCCGAAACGCACGTCCAAATCGGTAGGGTGGCGGAGCAGGCAGATCTGCAACTTCCCAATCCGGCAGACATCCACCGTCGACTTTTTCTGAATCCGGACCTTCTACAGAATTAACATTTCCTGCCATCCTATTCTCCCATCTGTTACCAATGATACTAAGGATACACAACTATGTTTTAAAATACTACATGAAACAAAACCCGTCACCTTAAAATGTGGACAACACCGAATCAACAAAAAGTTTCGTCCGGCGGGAACAATCAATCGGATCGGGATTCTCCCAGACGTCTACTTGTAACCAGCGGTCGTATCCAGTTTGATGTAGCGCCTTAAGTATAGCAGAAAGATCAAGCATTCCATCACCAGCCGCTAAGTGGGTTGATGTCTGAGAAGCCCCTTCCTGACTCCGAACAGTTCCATCTGAATCACAGAAATGGACATGACCGATGTATGGCCCAAACTGAGTAGCGGCTTCTAGGGCATCGCCGACCATTACTTCAGCATGTGCGCAATCATAGATGAACCGGAAATTACTCGATCCAACCGCATCCACAATTTGAGCGGCAATCTCATAACTGTAGTCAATTTGTACCGGTTCAGGCTCAATTGTTATCATGATATTTAATTGTTCTGCTCGTTCAGCAACCGGCATCAAAGCCTCCGACAAACGAGATACTAAGACCCGATCAGGTAGATCAGGTTGACGACTCGCAGGCCAGAACCCACATTGAACGCCACCCAGTTTATGACAGAATTCAACTTGACCGATCGCACTCTGACTCCAAGCTTTTCGTTCTCCGACCTGGTCAGAAAAGATCTTACCTTCCGTTATTCGTGCCTGAATACCAGCCACATTCATATCCCGAGAGGTGATTTTTTCAGCGTATGCAGCCACCGCTACCTCATCGACTTGATTCGGAAACGGATCGAATCGGCTATGTACCTCGATTCCATCGTATTCCATCTCTTGTGCGTGATTAAGTACTTCTTCAAGAGAGTAGTCGTATCCGTAAAGCTGTTGCGCAATAAACCCATTTGTTCCAAGACATGTTTTCCACACTTGATTGTTTTCCTTTTAAAACCAAAAAACCGTTATTATTTGATCAATCGAGAGAAAAACCAATCTGACGAGATCATGCTTAAGTTCGCTCAATATGACACGGCTTGGGCTTGTACAAAATTCTGCCGTACGGTTCAGCCAGCCCACCGTACTTGGGATGCAGATCGGTAACCATCTTTTTGGCTGCGACTGGCCAATCATTTGGAATCGTTTGTGTTTT
>DTUY01000143.1 GCA_012963885.1 Candidatus Poribacteria bacterium
GCGATTGGGGAAAGATGGATATCCGGGTTTTGACCGAAGTTGGTTACTTTAGCCTTCTTCTTAATGAAAGAAAAATTGGGTTTGCCCGACGGTGCAGCCACCTCGAGATTTTCCCAATCAATATAAAGAAAGATACAGTCTCCTTTCCAAGCGTTGGCGGTATCAGGGCCTGGCGTGAATTTATCATCACGTACCGCAGCCGCGAAGTAGAAATTATCTTTATCCCAAGCTGTAGACCATGTGACACTTATGTCATCTTTCCCTTTCCAATCAGCGTGGCCTCGCAGAATATCCTTCTTGGAATCAAAGGCAATCCAGACTGCATACTTCCAGTCATCCAAATTACCATCAATCTTAGGAGGACTTGGTAAAACACCGGCAATTGCTTCACCGTGTTCAAGGTCAAATTCAGCGCCATTTGCCTCAGGCAGAAAATCAGACCAAGCAAGAGAAAATGACATGAAAATAGTGCTAAGTAGCGCTAAACTAAAAATTATGGGTTTCACGTAACCATCCTAAAACATAATTTCACTTTAAACATTAAACTTCCTACTATTTTATTATATATGATATGGTTGTGGAGTGCTGTTTTTTTGTATATTCCTGATTGAAAAAACATTCGGCTATATTACTATGATGAGATCGAATCATAGATGTTTTTTTAGTTGCAGAAAGCCAAGATACGATCTCTACGCTAGAAAATGCATGTACAGCAAGAAAATGGGGTATAGATTAAAAGTCGCTAGAAAATGAACAGAGAGATTCTTCGGCTAGCAATTCCAAACATCATTAGCAATGTCTCGGTGCCAATGCTAAGTGCTGTTGATCTCATGTTGATGGGACATTTATCAAAAGAACAGCATTTGGGGGCTGTCGCTGTTGGTGGAGTTGCCTTTAATGTGATCTATTGGGGATTTGGGTTCCTCAGGATGAGCACAACTGGCATGACGGCGCAAGCCTATGGAGCCGATGACTCAGAACGATGTCTCTCAATTCTGAAGGTCGCTTTGCTTTTTGCCTTCATAAGCAGCCTACTGCTCATCATTTCCTATCCAATTATTGTTGAGATCATTTTCTTGTTGATCGAAGCCAGCTCCGAAGTAGAGCAATTAGCCAAAGTATACTTTCGTATCTGTATCTTTGCAGTACCCGCAACCTTAGCACTTCACGCATTTCACGGCTGGTTTTTAGGCATGCAAAATGCCCGGCACCCAATGATCTTGGCTATCACTGTAAATAGTGTGAACATCGTACTGAGTGTATTATTTGTTAAAGTCTTTCAAATGAGATCGGATGGTGTAGCACTTGGCACAGCATGTGCACAATATTTTGGTTTGTTTTTGGCTATTGTATTGTTTCTATATCGTTATCGCAAGCTCTTGGGAAATGCACTTTCGTTAGTGGCTTTAGATCTATCGATTTTGCGTCAGTTTTTGATAATCAGTCGTGATATTTTCATTCGAACACTGTGCTTAGTTTTGAGTCATGCTTTCTTTACCTCGAAATCGGCATTGATTAGTGACGCCGTTCTGGCTGTAAACGCCATCTTGCTCCAGTTCATTATATTTGTAGCTTATGCTGTTGATGGCTTCGCTTTTGCCACCGAAAGTTTAGTTGGAAAATACAAAGGCGCTCTTGATTATATCAATCTCAAATTAGCAGTAAAATATGCCTTTGCATGGGCATACATTTTTGGTTGCATCTTTAGTTTAACATTTCTGGTCGTTGGTGAGAATATACTTCGTTTATTCACGAATCAAGAAGTAATAATTACTCAGGCAATACCGTATATGATATGGGTCGTGTTAGCTCCTATCATTAATATTGCGCCATATATCTGGGATGGCGTCTTTCTGGGAGCAACTGCCACTCCAATTATGAGAAATGCCATGATTTGTTCGACGCTATGCATATTTTTGCCATCCTATTATTTGTTTATTCCATATGGCAACCATGGTCTTTGGTTTTCATTGACCCTGTTGAACATTGCTCGTGGAATTTCATTGTCCTTATTAGCTCCTAAACATATTTTTAAATATTCCTCATAATTTCAGTATGAAAGAACTAAAACCGGAATTTTTCTCTCGCATTGATGAGAGCAACGATGAACTGTTTTATCAAGTGCCGCGTATGGTGAAACATATTGATGAAAATGCTTGTTTAGCAATTGAAAATTTCTATGATGATGTTTTGCCCTCGGGAAGAACCATTTTAGACCTAATGAGTAGCACATTTTCCCATTTCCCTATTCGCATGTCAAAGGAATGTGTTATCGGTTTGGGGATGAATAATGTTGAAATGGATGCTAATCCGATATTGACTTCATGTGTTGTACACAATCTAAACTGTGAGCCAGTATTGCCGTTTGGAGCTAACAGATTTGGAGCAGTTGTTGTCACCGTATCAATTCAATATCTTACTCAGCCAGTAGAGGTTTTTCGGCAGGTTCATCGCGTTCTCGATACCTCAGGATTTTTGATCGTCGCCTTTTCAAACCGAACGTTTCCGACTAAAGCGGTAGCAATATGGCGTGCTGTACCTGCTAGCCAGCATCAACAACTTGTTGAATACTATTTCGATCTGGCTGGCGGTTATGAAAACGTACAATTTCTTAATATTACACCGAAATATATAGGCTATACCGACCCTGTATATGTGGTCATGGGTCAAAAAAGTTAAGAGAGTCTACTTTATAATATACTTAAAGGTGGGCTCTGTGATAAAATCAGTTTAAGTAATTTTAAATAAAATTCTGAATGAGTTTAGGTCATAGAATAAATGGATCGGATTCGAATTGCCTTCATCGGTTGCGGTGGAATGTCATCGCAATTGCAAAGATGCATTCCAATGATACCTGAGTTCAACTTTATAGCCACCTGCGATTTAGTAGAGGAACGAGCACAATCAAACGCAAGGAAATTTGGCGCTTTGCGACACTACACCAACTATGATCAGATGCTCGGCGACGAAGAGTTGGATGCTGTTGCTGTGGTCGGTCGACCTGAGGATAAATTACATCGTGATATTGGGATCGAATGTTTGGAACGCGGCTATCACATTTACGTTGAGAAACCACCTGCAACAACTGTAGAAGGCGCAAAAAGTTTGGTGGATGCATCAGTTCGAACTGGGAAAACGGGGATGGTTGGAACCATGTGGAGGCACGCTCCTGCTCACCAAATGGCAAAAAGGCTGATTGAGGAGGATGATTTCGGACGTGTTTGCCAATACCATACACGCTACTTGGCGCCATCTCCACGTATACATTCGTCTGATGCACCCTTTGCTTGGCCTTTTATGTTAGATCAAGCAATTCATCCGACGGACTGTATGCGATTTTTTATGGGACCGGTTAACGATGTATTTTCATTTGATGGTACGGATACAGATACAGGAACTGTTTCAATCAGTGTCAATTTGCGTTATGCCAACGGAGCGGTTGGTACCATGACGTTGGGCATTGGTCCGGTTCTGGAAGCAATGGTGTATGTTAAAGGCTCAAATAATCAGGCAATCCAAGTACTTGAAACCCGCAAACTTCGTCGATATCGAGTTCCAACATGGTCAGGACAAGGTGGTGGTTACGCGGACACACCGACGGAGGAATGGGACCTCAACACGGCATTCCACAGCATTGGCCGCCCTGGTTATCTCGAGGAGATGCAACATTGGGCGAAATCCTTGCTCCAAGGAGTCCAGCCTGAAGCTAGTTTGGAAGATGCCTGCCAAAGTATGAAAGTATTAAAGGCAATTAGTGATAGCATTGAAACTGGAACGGTGATAAGTTTATCTTGAAATCAAATGCTGAGGATAAACTGATATGAGGTTGAATAATGGTTAGACCGACTGCTGAGCAACAAAAACAATGGAATGATGAAGGATACTTAGTTTTCGAAAAAGCTATTCAAGATGATAATCTTAAACGATTACAAGATGCATTTGATCACTGGTCAGTTGTTTGCAAGGAAGACTGGCTCAACCGGGTTGAGGCAGGTGAAAATCCCGCCACTTTTTATGATATACCTGATCCTTTTGCCAAAGATGAAATATTCATTGATCTTGTCGATTATCCTAGTTACTATGGGACATTAATGACTTTTACTGATGATCAACTGATACTGCTTGGACCGCAAGTACGAACCCTTCCACCGTGGCCGGTAAGCTATACCAGTTGGCATTCAGATGTGCCCTTTAGCAATCCATTGCATATTAAAGTTCAGATCTACGTCCATGATGTCCTACCGGGATCTGGCGAATTCGCTTTTGTCCCAGGAAGCCACAAACCAGACAGCGGTCCATATCCGAAAGTCAAGTGGTCAAGGAGCATGCCGGGACACAAAGCTTTTCCAGGTCAAGCAGGTACAGCCATCGTTTTCAATTCCTACGGTTGGCATACCAGTATGGATAGCCAAACCGATGCCATCCGAAAGTCGATCATTCTCATCTACGAGAAATCAACGCCGAATCGAATTGGTCCTGGCACATTTGCCTCTATCTCCAGTTGCTGTGTGACACCGCAACGGCGCAGACTTTTTAGTTTGGAGGCATATGACACCTAAAATTGATTCACACGGCCATGTATTTGCTGCGGCTTCAACGGAATTCCCAAGAGAGGTCAGCCAGTTAATTCCTGCAGACCGCGAAGAACCTGTCGAGAAGTTATTGGCAGAGATGGAGAGTAATCGGGTTGATCAGGCGGTATTGGTGCAAACTGGTGGCAACGACATAGCATCTCATGCCTATCTGTTACACTGTTTAAAATCTTACCCTCAGCATTTCTTAGGCATTGGACTTATTCCTCAGGATGTCACCGACGTGGCGCCACACATGGATAAATTGGCGGGTAATTCGGCAATTGTTGGATTTCGACTTTCTTCATTGGGAGGACCAAGGGACCCGTTTGTACCAATTGATATCAGGGAATTCAAGGCATTTCCTATCTGGGAGCATGCAGCCGAAAGAGATTACGTCCTTTGGCTGTATCTTCACGCCATCGATGCACAACTGATTCCATATTTACTGGAAGAGTTTCCACAGGTTCGAGTTGTAATAAATCATCTTGGTATCTGCCCCGGACAAGGGAAGTTCTCCATTGATCAAGATGGTCGTCCACAAGTCGAAACGCCTGCGTACAATCCCGCTTTCCACACCACACATCGGCTAGCCCGATATGAGAATGTTATGATACATCTGTCAGGCCAATACGCTTTTAGTAAAGAAGATTATCCGTACCGAGATCTGGCTGGCTGGCACCGAAGCCTGCTAGGAACATATGGTGCAGAAAGACTCATGTGGGCAACTGATTTTCCTTGGATTTTTAATAATCCTGGTTATGGAAAAATGTCGCAAATTATTGGCGAATTGTTGCCTGATCTATCTGAGTACGAATACAATCAAATCGGGGGCGGAAATACCCGGAAATTTCTTAGGTTTCCTGATTATCTTGATTAAACACTGTTCTCTCTATTTGTATCTGATGCCGAAAAGCACGACACTTTTCATGTCTTTGGTTTTTGTCGCACTGATTGGTTTTATAGGGTGCAGCCAAGATAATGAGGAAATGCGAGCCATTCATTGGGAAGAAGTTACTTGGAAGGATGGATCCAAAATGTTGCGAATTCCTTTCGGGTCTTTTGAAATGGGAGATCAATTTAATGATGGGCCGATTTATGAAAAACCGGTTCATACCGTTGAGCTTTCATCTTTTTACATTGATGTTTATGAGATAACCAATGCCCAATATAGTAAATTCATCAATGAGGCAGGATATAAAGAACCGACTTTTTGGGAAGATCCTGACTTCAATGCGCCCGATCAACCGGTGGTGGGCGTGACCTGGTATGATGCCATGAGTTATGCCATTTGGGCTGGAAAAAGACTGCCGACTGAAGCGGAATGGGCGTACGCAGCCCGTGGGGGACAAATTGATAAGAAGTTTCCTTGGGGTAGCGGCAAACCAGATATACCAGACGTAGATGGGAATTATATAACCAGCCAGTATGTTGGAATTAATGGATCAGCAGACGGTTATCGTTATACGGCACCAGTGGGTAGCTTTCCTCCTAATGGCTATGGTTTGTATGACATGGCAGGTAATGCCCGAGAGTGGTGTATGGATGAATACGATGATTTCTACTTCCTTGAAATTAGTCAAAAAGCCAGTTTGTTAAAGAACCCTTTGTCTGGATATGATCACCTGATTGAATTAATTACTGGAGAGATTGGTGTTGATGGTTTCATCGTTCAAAGTCAAGAACGGAAAAAGCAAGAGAATAAAAATATGTTGCAACCCCATGTCTTACGTGGTGGGTGCTGGTACTTTAAATGGTATGGGTTACGTGTTGCGCTTCGCAACAAGCAATCCCCGGACAAGGCTGACAACAAAATTGGGTTTCGATGCGTTCGATCATATGATCCGGTTGAGGAGATTAAATGGAACGTTGAACCGGAAGATTAAAAAAACATCGAGTGATAGTATAATCGTGTTGAAGCCTTTTGTATGATCAATCTCTATCATATTAACTGTTGTATGCTATAATCCCTGCCAAGATAAGGAGAAATAAAGGATGTATTTTATAGGCGAGGAAGAACAACAAGCCGTCCTAGAAGTTGTAAAATCAGGTGGCCTTTGCCGATATGGACCGGCAGAATCCAAAGTTACTGCGTTTGAAAATGGCATCACAGAAAAATTTAACGTCGAATATGCGTTGGCTACCAACGGTGGAACTTCTTCTTTAATTGTTGCACTTTATGCGGCAGGTATTGGTCTTGGAGATGAGGTCATCGTTTCCGCTTACACTTGGATTGCAACTCCTGCGTCAGTAGTGATTGCCAATTCGGTTCCTGTCATAGCTGAGATTGACAATTCACTGACAATCGATCCGAACGATATCGAAGCTAAAATAACCCCACGAACAAAAGCTATCATACCTGTTCACATGATTGGAGTTCCATCTAATATGGAAGCGATCAAAACCATTGCCGAAAAACACAACCTGATGGTAATCGAGGATTGCGCACAGGCAATTGGGGCAGGTTTCAAAGGAGCTCGACTCGGTACGCACGGTGATATAGGGTGCTTCAGCCTACAGCAGAGCAAGATCATCACCACTGGAGAAGGAGGTATTGTCATTACCAACAATGAGGAATTGCATGATAGAGCACGGATGATTCACGACGGTGGCAATTTGTGGGGAATTTCCAAGCATACTAGTGCTTTTTTTCCCGGGATGAATTTTCGGATGGACGAAGTGCGAGGCGCAATCGCATCAGTACAATTGACCCGTCTTGATGGATTCATCGAGAATATGAGAATCCGAAAGCACAAGCTACGTGAAGCTATTGCTGACGTTGACGGTATTGAGTTGCGAAAGATCCACGATGAAAGTGGTGATGCCTCGACAACCATGGTGTTTTTTCTTCCTACTCCTGATTTGGCACGCAAGTTTGGTGAAGTAATGGGGAAATATGGTGTTCCCGCTGGAGCAATGTACACGCACGGTAATGGTGACAAGCATGTTTATCCTGGCTGGGATTATATCCTGCAAAAGAAAACCTATCACCCAAACGGCTTGCCGTACACATACCCTGCCTATGGGGACATTCAATACTCAGATCGCATGTGTCCAAAGACATTAGACTATCTTGGTCGAGCAATCTGCATTGGCATTGGCCATGAAATGAGTGATGAAACTATCGACAAAGTAGCAAATGCCATTAGATCCGCGGCCAAAGACACGCTTTAGTTTAACTATAATTAACCTTGGATAAGTGCCTATTCAAACTCTTTTTTTATGTTACATATTATTGAACGTGTGTCATAGGAGGGAGAAGGCTCTGCAACTTACTTCGATTGATCTGTGCATTTCGTATCGGAAGGTAAAGAGTTAATTGCTGATGCAGTTCATGGTTCAGTGCCTCAATACTGTTAGACATTGGATGAGAAAGCTGGAAATCTAACACCACGCAACAAAAGATAAATTTCAGTTTGTTGTGGCTATACATATGAGTTCAGGCGTTCATGTGTCTAGATTAGCCTTGAGTTTTTTCCTGTGGTTGTGTTACTTTCATTCATCAGCTCACATTTTTTCACAATAAATCCACCGATTCTATGGCACCAGCAAGTCGGGTGGTTATCTCAGCTAGTTCGTGTAAACGCTCCTTCACTTCAGCAGAGGAAAGATACATCTCTTCTGTCCGGTCATTGGCGAAAGCTTCACCTGTAGCATAAACAAACCGTGGAACAATAAAACAACGGAAATCAAGCATCAAACTATTGGCAAGACTCATTATTGACATATAACTTGATCTGCCACCTGCTCTGCACAAATGAAACCGACAACCTTTTTATTCTAGGCATCACCAGTCAATTCAATCAGATTTTTGGCTGCGGCATTCGCGTAGAAATTGTAAATTGGTACAGCTAGAATTACAGCAGAAGCTGTTTGAATAACCCCCGCCAGTTCTTGGGCTTGATTATTTCAGCGACCGGAGTTAACATCGCGAAGTTCGATATTGTAATGACGTAAGTCATGAAGTTGAACTGTACTTCCCAACGATTCAATCTCTTTGATAATGTGGCGAGCCATAACATAAGATCTACTAAGCGGGTGAAGTGAACAACTAATAACGGCAATGTTCATTTGGGGCCCTTTCAAACCTTTATCTGTTCCATCTGCCTTCAAGCCATCGTTCCTATATTCGATGGTCCATCTCCTGCAAGGTACCTTTTTGCTGTTGAGCAAGATTATCTAATTCTTGAGGATCTATTTCCATGTTGTATAATTCAATGATATCATTTACGTTCTCAATCATTTTCCGCTGGGGTGTTCGTACACAACGGAAATGTCTTAAACAACTGAATACTTCTTCCCGGTGGATTTCATTCTCACTACGTAATAACGAAGCGTCAATACCTTCCTGCTTCTCCAGTCCCGCTAAATCGCAAATTGTAGCGTTAATGTCGATTAATTCAATCATGGCCGTGGAAATTCGTCCGCAACCAATACCCGGGCCACTTACAATTAGCGGTACACGTATTGATGGGTCATAGGCAACACCTTTGGTGAATAGACTGTGATCACCTAACATCTCTCCATGGTCACTAGAGAAGATCACGTATGTATTGTCCATCACACCTCTGTTTTTAAGTGCAGTAAGAATTTTTCCTATTTGATAGTCAATTAATTCAATTGCTGCACAATACTGTCTTCGACATACGGCAATCTGTTCCGAACTGGCATCGGTTTGGCGATGGTGAATATGCTGAGGTTTTTCTTTCAGGTCATCAACTATGGCTTCTGGCATCTCCGCATTTCGATGCTGTTCAGCATACTTTTTCGGTGGATCAAACGGATCATGCGGGCCTACAAAACTAACAAACAGATGCCATGGATAATGATCAGATACTTGATTAATCCACGCAGCAGACTGACGGCCAATATACACATCTTCGAAATCTTCGCTTGGTAAAACCGAATCCCAAGCTGACAATGCGTAACCATTCTGTCGGCGTTTTGTATAATCTACACTAAAATCTTCCAAAAGCCCTTTTTGTTGCAAATAGCGGGTATAAGGACCAAAAGGCTTTCCGTTTCCTTGCCCCGCATGCATTTTTCCCTCGCATTCCAAAGGATGGGTAAATCCCCATGAGAAGCACGCAGGTCTAGCACCGTCACCATTGTTCCCTAATGGCTTAGCTAAATCCAACTTTCCTACGCATCCTATCCGGTATCCTGTGTCACGCAAACGCTGATAGTAGGTTTGCCTACTTAGTGGCAGCAAGATGGCGTTACTTTGTCCTCCAAACCGATGTGCTTGCAAACCTGTTGCCAGTGCTTATACGTGCCGGGGCACATACTGGAGCATTGAGCAATTCTCGAATCGAATGCCATGTTTCGCCAATCGATCTAAGTTTGGGGTTTTAATAAATTCCGCTCCAGCGCAGTTAAGGTAATCAAAACGATACTGATCGGCCATAATAAACAGGATATTTGGATGTGCTTGATTATTAGGCATAATTGTTTCCTGAGTGTTAAAGGGGATTTTAAATTCAGGGCAATTTGCCTATTACCGTTAGCACAGTGTCTAAACTGATAAACGATCACCGTAGTTAATAAATCCCCGTTAAACTTGTCATCTCGTTAGTTTTTATTTGCTACGAAACATGCTATAGTTATTTGTAGAGATAAGCTCTTCCAAATTCGTTTCCAAGGCTAATGAAAGCGAGGCTGCGTTAGTATTTAGCTATTTACTCCAAACTCTACCTCAGCTCTTTACAATTTATCTGTCATAATAGAATATACAAAGATTTTCTCTATTTATCAACGACTAACTATCATTGTTGACAGCTAAAGATTACCGTGATATAATCACCACGCTTTCGCAATCAAGATTTTCTATGTCACGAAAAGATACCTTCCTAAACATCACTGGACAGATTGTATGTGGTAGTACCATTGGTTTTATTGCTTCACTGGTTTGTTATCTCGTTACCTATGAATGGGTTGTTAAAATCTTAGTGGGAAACCGAATTGAACACGGCTTCTTAGTTGGGTTGCTGACATTTATTTCTTTTGCGATTACCTATGGATGTGGTATTGCTGGTGTGACTGAAGGCGTCCGGTTCATTGGTAAGCGATTTGGCGAAGAGATTGACTGGCGGGACACCTTTAATGGTGCTTTTCTCGGTGCACCGGCGGTAGTTGTCTTGATTTTGCTGCTAAATATTTCTTGGGACTCACTCACCGATTCGTTAGGGCAAAACATAGTATCTTACCTCCTGCATATGTTTAGGCCATTTGCTTTTATCATTACACTTCCTCTAAAAGTCTTCCTTAAAATCAGGTTTCCAGTAGAATTATTGTTGATTCTTTCGGCGGCGATAGGGGCGATTCTTGGTGATAAGTTTAGCCAAAGTACAGAAACGAAATTGCAACATTCGATCACAGATGGCAACTCAGTTGAGTAAACCACCTAGAAAACGTCATATATCAAGTTCTGGACATGCAATTATTGATCAAAAGAGCGGGAAATCAGGATAATATGCAGCTTTTTGATGATTGGGATGATGATGATAAGCCAAAAGATGAATGTGGTGTCTTTAGCGTTTTTGGGCACCCTCAAGCAGCCGAACTCACCTACTTAGGGTTACGGGCACTTCAGCACCGCGGTCAGGAAAGTGCTGGAATTGTCGTTTCAGACTCTGAATCTTTTTCTTATCATCATGCGATGGGCCTTGTCGCAGACATTTTTAACACTGACATTTTAGCCAAGTTGTCAGGAGAAATGGCCATCGGCCATAATCGCTACTCAACCGCGGGAAGCAGTAAGATCGAAAATGCACAACCTCTGGTCCGACAATACAAGCGAGGACCTTTGGCAATAGCGCATAATGGCAACTTGATCAATGCATTTCGGATTCGAAGTGATTTAGAGGAGAGCGGGTCAATATTCAGTTCTACCTCTGATACGGAAGTTATCGCTCACCTCATTGCTCAGTCTCGGCATGTCCTTCTGGAGGATCGGATTATGGATGCGCTCCGCGAAGTACGAGGTGCCTACTCACTGATATTTATGGGTAAATCAATTATGGTAGGTGTTCGTGACCCACACGCGTTTCGTCCACTTTGGCTGGGACGTTTGGATCAAGCCTATGTGTTGGCATCTGAAACATGTGCCTTTGATGTGATTGAAGCGGAGCCGATTCGTGAAGTCGCACCGGGAGAAATGGTTGTAATTACTTCCATAGATGAGGAACCAAAATCTTTTTTTATCGGTTCAGCTGAATTGGAGTTGTCACAATGCATTTTTGAATATATATATCTCGCTCGTCCAGACAGCATTGTGTTTGACCAGTTAGTTAATCGTCCGAGACGCGAGTTTGGCAGACAACTGGCACGAGAATGCCCGGTCGATGCTGATATCGTTATTCCTGTTCCTGACTCCGCTACCATTGCCGCTATCGGGTATTCTGAGGAACTGGGTATACCTTTTGAGTTTGGATTGCACCGGAATCCGTACGTTGGTCGAACTTTTATGAATCCTTCGCAGGAGATTCGGGATCTAATGGTGCGGGTGAAATTGAACCCGGTAAGAAATGTGTTGGAAGGGAAGCGGGTTATTGTTGTCGATGACTCTATTATGCGCGGTACGAATTCACGGAAGATTGTCAAGCTAATTCGTGAGGAGGGAGGAGCCAAGGAAGTCCATTTCCGAGTATCTTCACCGCCAAATAAATATCCTTGCTTTTATGGTATAGATACTCCAACAAGGAAAGAATTAATTGCCAATTCATGGTCAGTGGAAGAGATCCAGAAATATATTGAGGCCGACAGTCTAGGTTACCTAAGTATTGAAGGGATGTTGAAGTGTGTTAAATCTCCACAAAATTTCTGTACAGCCTGTTTTGATGGTGACTATCCGATTGAGTTCAGTGGGCAGCCCGGCAAACAATTGGCAATTGAATTTGAAGTTAGGAGTTTGTAATTTACCTAAGAGCAGTCTGATACTTGTACTCCTTGCTGGAATACATTAAGTTGTAAGCATCGTCATATCCCCAGATTGCAATGTAGTAAATTGAATTGGGTTCTAAAGAGGTTGCGGTTGCAGGATTTGAAATTTCACTTTTTTCCACATCAGCTCCGTCACTGAAGCTAACATTTCCTTCACGACCTTTTCCAACGCCTGAATGCCAAGTCCAAACGACGTCTTGCGGATTGGCGACTGTCTTCCCTCGTAGATCTATTTTATCTTCAAAAATAGTTAAAACCATGAATTTCGATCCGGTTGTTCTCCAAGCAAACGATGGTGTGTTTGATTTTGGTGTAATTTCCAACTCAATTGGGACGGTTCCATAAAAGATCTGATTTTGCAGTTGGGTATAATTGCTCCTGGGGACAATCATACCCTCTGCATCCATAGCTGTTGCATCCTCATAGCTCTCTTCAGAACCTCCGCAACTTAATAAAACAAACAGACTGATAAATAAATAGATCTCTCTCATTTTCTTACTTCCATTATTTTCTCACAGACCAGTAACTATAAGTTAAGGTTCCTCCGAAGTAAACATGATCTGAGCCAAGTGATTTGGTTTTGTAGGTCGCCTCTCCCCAGTAGTTTGCCGTTTTTCGATTGTAGCTCATTTTTCCAGCGGAATTGCCGCCAATGAAGGTAGAAAGTTTCAAGGCTGATCCGAGATAGAACCGCATCCCTATTTCACCACCAATTACCGGATTAACGTGTCGGTTTTCAATATTATTGCCACTTGGATAATACCAGCCAAGGTTATATTGTGAAGAGTGGGTTGATGCATAACCCAGCTGTGACCCCACATAGAGATCAAACTGATTTAGTTTTTCCACGAGATTGAATTGACTAACCAAGCAAAATCGTGAAAAGGTAATTTCGAACTCATTAGTGGATGAATCTTTGCCGAGGAAAGTTTCAAATTTCTGATTTGCATGCCAGGAAGATGCCGTTGCTGTACTCACTTCCAAGCCAAGTTCCCACCGGCCAAACTTGGATGTGTAGCGAAAATTTGCCACTCTGCCTGCTTCAGCGTTGATCTCACTCCAGTTTTGCCACTGCATACTGGTGCCAATACTAAAATTCATGGAGTCGAGTTTCCACCGGCTTTTTTTGTTCAGCAGATGTTCTGTAATTTGGTCATACATGTGGCCATGCACATATGTACGCTGACCTCGGAACACCTCTACTTCTTTTTGGTATGGAGTATAGCCGTCTTTGCTAACTCTAATTTCGAGGATGCCATCTGCCACGTCCAGCGATTTGATTGGTGTTTTACCAATCTGTTTACCGTTTACGTTTACATCAGCATTAGTTGGTTCGGAGGTGATCGTGATAGTGGAGTCGTAATAATGAATTAACGTATTAGCAAAGGCTTTAACTTGCTTTTCAATACTTTCGAGTAGATCTGATCCGAATTTCCCTTCAAATTGGTCGTTTAAATAGATCCTGCCAGATGAAAAATCAACAAGATGCAGCTTGATAGAGATTTTTTGATCAGTTAGTTCCAGACCGCCGGCAACGAGGCCATCAAAGCCTGTCTGACGCCGAATCTGTAGGAGTTGAACTTTATCCAACTGCAGGATCTGATTAAGATCCTGAAAGGTGTTTTCAATTTTGCTGTCAGAATCGTAAACTTTAATCTCTGGAAATGACAAAAGCTGATTATTGATGGCAGAGATTAGGGCCTCAGAAAGGTATGTCAATTGTTTTGAAGAAACAGTGAATTGAGCGTTATAAACGCTAACACCTTGGTTTTCATTAGCCGGACTAACATGAGCTAAAACTATCAGAAGAACTGTGACGGCAAGTCTCTTGGAACTCATTTCAAATATGAAGGTAAATCTATCGTACCCATTCTTTTTGAAGGGAAAAACTTTTTTTGAATCGCTTGATATGATTAACCATGGACGAGAATGAAATACTGCTTAAGCTAATTGTCCGGTGTATTGTAAAGTAATGCCAAAAAACACGATTTATATGTTAAGAATTAATCTTGATGAATCCTTTGGCGGCGAGTCTTTGGACTAGATCAACGATCGATTTCTGTGCGGTGGTGGCAGTTTGTTTCTCGGTGAAACTTAGTTCACTAAATCTTGATTTAACAGCTTCTGCCGCTTCTTGATCCATGGCATCGAAAAATTTATTCTGGACTTCCGGAGGGACATTGTGAAGAGCCACAGAAAGCGTAGGAGATCCAAGGTAATTTATAATTGTTCCGATTGCATCATCGTCAAGCTTTGTCAAGTCATCAAATGGAAAAAGGGTTTGATTAATTTCTGTTACGAGATCCTCATTTTTTACTTCTAGTGACTCAAGCAAACTCCCCCGATCTTCTTGTGACATGTCCGATAACATATTTATAAGATTCGTTTTTCCATCTCCAAAGGCAATTGTTTTTTCTGCCGCTTCCGTGATTTGTTCAATGATTCGATGTGTTATTGCCTTTACCTTATCAATGTCGGCCATTTCAGTTTTTACTACATTTTCTGCTACAGTAGCTTGTTTCTCTGGTGGAAGCGCAAGCAAAATTTCAGATGCATGCTTAGCAAGTTCGTCCGAAGTATGATGGAGAGTCAGCAAGAAAACGGCAAGATCAGCTTCATCCTCTTCTGCAATTGACTGAAATGCAACTTGCGAATTGGTTGTCGCTAGGACATCGCAAATTTCTTTTATGGCTGCTTGGTCTAAAATTGGTCTAGATAATTTCGATTCCATGTTTACCTGAAACAATTTCTCCAATTAAAAATGGTGTTTCTCCAACATCTTCCAGAAATGCCATCGCAGTATCTGCGTCATCTCTAGACATCACAATCACCAAACCAATGCCCATATTAAATACATGAAACATCTCTTTCTGACATACATCTCCTTTTACCTGTAAGAAAGGGAAAATAGGAGGTATACGCCAACTATCCTTCCTGATTATTGCTTGGCAATTTTTTGGAAGGATACGAATCAGATTATCCGGCAAACCGCCACCTGTGATATGTGCGATACCTTTAATCTTACACTGATTTTGCAAATCTAATACGGTCTTGACATAACTCTTATGATTTTTGAGTAACTCATCGCCAATTGTTGTGCCGAGTTCAGGAATGTGTTGATCAATTTCATAACCACAATGCTCAAAGACGATTTTCCGGGCTAGTGAAAACCCATTCGTATGTAACCCCATTGAGGAAAGACCAATTAGTAGGTCCCCTGTCTCAATCTGGTTACCAGTAATCACTTGGTCTCTTTCAACAACACCAACAATGGTTCCGACGAGATCGTACTCTTCATCGTTGTAAAATCCAGGCAATTCAGCCGTTTCACCACCAATTAAGGTACACCCAATTTCCAGACATCCTTTCGCTAGACCATTTACGATTTCGGAAGTAACTTCAGGAGCGAGCTTACTTGTACCAATATAGTCTAGAAAAAAAAGTGGTTCTGCTCCCTGCACCACAATATCATTGCCACAATGCGAGACCAGATCAAATCCTGTAGTGTCATAACGCCTAGTCATGAAAGCTAACTTAAGTTTGGTTCCAACGCTATCAGTGCTAGAAACTAGAACAGGTTGATTGTAATTACCGAGTTGAAAAAGACCACCAAAGCTGCCAACATGACTTAGTACTTCCGGTCGATAGGTCGATTCAATTGTTGATTTGATGCTGGTCATAGCAGCTTCATTAGCATCGAATGAAACACCAGCACTAGCGTAAGTCAGCTCTGCTTTAGGCATCTGAATGGTTAGTTTCTTTCTTATTCTTCAGACGTTGGTTAAGTTTGTCCAGTTGGTGTTGATTAATAACCTCTGAAATTTTATCCATTTTAAAAGCAACACAAAATAAGCCTATAACCATAATCCCTAATGTAATATAGAGAGCTATATTATCACTAGCAACTAGACCAATCATTTTCTGCAGTATGGGTGCCACAATTGACATAGTCAGGATAGCATAGATTACATACCGACCCTTTGGGGTGTGGATATCCTTGATAGCATTTTTGAACGAAAGTGGAGACTTGGTATTGTTTACAGACCTTAAATTCTGGCGTTGCATAGAATCAAAAATTAATTAGCTTAGCCGTTTTTCAACAAAGAGAACATGTTTGCGAATTTTAGGATCGTACTTTTTCCGTTCAATTTTATCCTGTGACCTGGTTGGCTTTGTCGTAATGTAGAAATAACCAGTTCCGGCAGTACTTTCGAGTTTAATCTTTACACGCCCTGCTCTTGCCATTTTCGAGTTCCTTGTATAAATGTGAAATTATTTTTATTGTTTCCAAAAAAATCGTTGAGATAGCTTTAAAGAAAATAAAAACAACAATTATACCATATAAATATATGCTGAAACAATATCGTTAAGTTTATCGTGGATCTCTTGTTTTAAAGTATCCAGATAGCCAATTCAATGCAACCTTCCCATTTTTTTAAGTCGACGTATCAAAGCTTTAGTGTTGATACGATGAGTAAAAAGACGTATACCATCTAACTCACCAACCGGAATTAGGTACTTATATTTCTCAAAGAATTTAGTATCTGATGTAATATCTATTTCCTCAATTTCTATTATTAAGTTTAGATGCAATTTTTTTAAATCTGCTTTGGCAACTTCGCATAGTGAACAACCTGATTTGGTGTAGAACTGCAACCTAATTTTTTCAAATCCCAAAAAAATCACTTCTCCTTGAAACTGTTTTTTCAATTGTATCGTATGTTTAGTTGTAATCTCAATATTCACATTATATTTTAAATCATGGGAGAAGCAGGAAATGACAGGTTCTCCACCGAATGATCATCTATATTATATCCAAAATGGATCTTACTTCCAATTCCAAGTGCTTGCAACCTATGATCAGATACAAGAGCAGTTAGGCAACCCAAACATTGCTGATGATACGTCAAAAGTACGAGTAAGTTGGGCCGTGCGGCACCAAGATGGCAGAAAACTCGCCATTTGGGATTATAACCAGTTTAAAATCCCTTTAGAAAACATAATGTCATGGAATGCGTGGGGAGATATAACCCTGGCTGACGATTTATTTATATAAAGGCTAACATGGTACCTATTCATCAATATCCTGTTAGTTTATGAATGGAAGGAAGATTTCTTCTTTACCCCACGCTGGTATTGTCCCCTCTAATATGTTCCTGTTGAAGGGCTTCTGGTAGGCTTAGGAATTACGCTTATTGATCTATGGTGAGCTCTTCCTCTTCCTACCACAGTCATCCAGCCCTTATAGATCCAGCAGAGCCAATCGCCTTGCCTCTTTCTCATACCCGATTTGGCCTATTGTCTCTCGAGAGGAAGTAACAGACCGATTTGGTCGTCTTGCTAAGGAGTCGATTGATCTTAGTTGCTGGCAACCACCAACCAGTAGTAGGTGCTGTTGAGAATTGTCATGGCCCACATTCGGATCTTTGACAGTTCCTTGTCATTGTAAAAACGGTCTAGTCTGCAGAAAGATGAAGCGCTAAGTCCTTTTCACTGGGTTAGGCAGTTAATCAACTTGCACACTGTTTATCATTCATATTTTGGCTTGTGAATCAAGCATCCACTGTTGCAAAGAAAAGATTAGGCCCTTGTGATAATTAATGCCGGCAGGTGGATATACTGGCAAAAGTATCTACCAATTTTTTTGAGTTGTTTGATGGAATTAAATTAGGGATGGTGTAACAGGGTAGTATCCCAAAATGTGGTTATCTTAATCTGTCCGATGTACTGCATGACCTCTCGGATTTTCAAACGCATCAACCCAAAGGTGACACCATTCATTGTAATCGGTCAATACACTATCCGGATTACTTTGACTGCGGACGATGAAGTCAGGGTTTGATGTTCGTCCTGTATGCTGATCTGTTGGTTGATAGCGCAAGTCAAGTGACCAACGGCAGTAATCGGACTGGTTTGGAACAGAACAGTGTGGTGTGAACCGGCTAATAAATACGACGTCGCCACGATCACACTCCAAAAAGACTGGATCAAACTCAGGCATTAAGTCGGGCGCGATCATAGTACCACCTTCTTTCTGGTGCCGTAAGTAACCCATCTTAGAAACCTTAGGCAAGACTTGCAGGCAACCTCGTTCAATTGTGCTTTTGCTGAGTGGTAGCCAGCAGGTAATCACATTTGATCCTTCCGCTTCCTTCATCATTACAGCTGCGTCTTGATGCCAAGGAACCCCATGTGACCAGCTACTATGACCATAATCTGATGGTGGTTTAGCTCGCACGTGCTGGATTGGATTACAGGTAATCTCCGGGCCAACCAGTGATTCAACTGCATCCAAAAAAATAGCATTACCTAAAAATGCAAACATGGCAGGAGCACGCATATGCATAATGTCCATGCCGTTACCAATTTCTGCACATTGTTTGAGTAACAAACCATAACGCATATCAAAAGGTGCGTTCTTATGTAGGTCGGTAATTTTATCCTGATCATATAATTCCTGAGCTTGACCATCAATAAAAGCTTCCAACTCATCAATTACAGGTTTTGTATCGCTTGGATTCAGCACATCTTTGACCAGAACAAATCCTTGCGTGTTATATGTGCCAATTTCTTCAATTGTTAGTGCCATATTACCACCTCTTTTGCTGATTCATTGATAATTTGCAAACTAATAGTCCATACTCATGTCAGGAGAGAAGCTTCCTCCCTACGCATTTTGTGCCAGCGACCGCTTTCGTCGATTTTTATAATCAATTTCATACAAGATCTCTGCTGATCCTTTTAAGGAATGCTTTTTAGCTCCTGCTATTTCCAGATATTTGCGCGTCTTATCGTTTAGGACCCCGTAGAAGGCGCGGACTTCTACATCTGGGTGATCTCGCCAGAAATCAACCGGTATTAGAGAATCGTTGGCCATATGCGGTCGATTCCGATGTCCGTAATAAATCTGAGCAGTTTTTCGTTCTTTCTGAGTTACGCGTACGGTTGCAGTATGTAGGACGGAAAAATTAAACAAAACAGCTGTTCCTGCTTGACCGTGTAGATTATGGATTCCTCCTTTTTTCAACTGCTCCCCTTTTTGCAAGACCGGTTGATCAACTGATTCCGGTGAAATAGAGAAACAGTGGGTTGTTTCATCAACATCCGACAAATAAACCATCAGTTGAACATTCCTTATCCTCAGTGGGTGTCCCATTAGATGCCTTCCTCCGTGAACATCACCGTCTCGATGCCAAACACAATGTCTTGGTTCTCCAGTATAGGCAGCCATGTGTCTTATACCAATCTCCGAAAAGCAAATATCGTTCTCCATTAAATTGTTTAGAGGTCTCATGACTTTGGGATGTCGAACCAAACTATCAAATTCAGGCGTACTAACAAGAACATCGTAGTTTGCTGTCTGGTGATGATGTCCATAATCAAACCAAAAATCCTGTTTCTCAGCACGATCCTGGTCATAGAGGTGTAGGTAAAAGCCTAACTCTTCGTCGGTTAGGATTCTTCCCAAGGAAAGGTATCCGTTTTGCTGAAAGAATTGATAGTCTTCTGCTTTCATTTCCTGCCAAATTTCCATGTCATTTTGCATCCGGTTGTAGCGAAGAACTCTCATTAGCAGATACAGACCCTTGGGTAACTCATCCAAATACCTGCCTGATTCCGAGCTACCCCTTATTATCATCAAGTGTAATACTAGATCTTCCACCAATAGAGGGTGGAGCTAACATTAGCTTTTGCCTTTCCGTCAATTCTTCGTAATCATTGAGGTTATAGTAGTTTCCGGACCAAGCGGAATGTCCTGGACTGTATTTGTAGAGTAAAGAACGTCGTTCGTTTTCGGCTGTCCATGGCATCGTACCGTGTATTAGCGCTTCGGTAAAGAACACAACATCTCCAACTTCAACTTCTGGCTGAACCACATAATGGGTCTGCCGCTGAAAATGACGAACTTCATCAGGCAAATTGCGCAAAAAATAGCTTTTGTGGCTGCCAGGGATGCAGGCGAAACCACCATCACCAGGCTTTGCAGGAGCAAGATTGTAGGTTATCACACACAAACCATTGCGGATTACGCCGTCTCGGCACTTGTACCAATGATCTCCTTCATTACCTCCTGGTCTACCACCATCCTCCCCTCCATGAAGTCCACCTCCCGAACTGCCGTTTTGCATAAAAATAGCGTAGTCATGATCTAGCCGGACGCTTGGACCAATTAACTCAATCAAATAAGGCAGAATCTTGGGATGATCAATCAATTTTTTAAAAGGTTCTCCCCAGCGACTTGGTGGGCCGTTTCTGTCCCCATTGTCGATGATCTGGTTCATTTCCACAATTTCGTCTTTTGTCAGGACGTTTTTAATCACCAAGTATCCCTCCAGATCAACAATAAATTTTTCCTCGTTTGTCAATTTACACCTCGCTATCTTTCTGCCACACTAGAGGAAACACATCTCCAACGAGTTTCTCACCGTGAGCAACAGTTACAAACGGCTTCATAAGGTGTCCACCAGTTTCATCGTAGACAGTATTTTCAGTCATGTAGTGATTAGCAATAGCACGCCGTCTACGGCCACTGGTATTTTGATGGGATCCATGCCAAGCTAAAGCATGGTGATAATGAACATAACCTTTTTTTACAGGCCGCAAAACAACGTGAAGTTCCTGGTTTTCGAACAATGTGGGCACGTCTTGAAAAGACTTCATCTGGTGTAAGAAATGTCCGCAAACGCCCCATTTATGTGACCCTTGAATCATGCTCATACAACCGTTCGATTCATCAACATCATCTAACGCGACCCACGACGAAATTTGTGTTGTTTTCGGTGCAATATTGGGCCAGGCAGGAGAATCCTGATGCCACCCGGTGATACCACCGATCCCCGACGGCTTATACTGAACTTGGTCATGCCAGACACGTAGTTCCTCGGCATTCAGTAATTGCGCAACTTCTTCGACAATTATCGGGTGAAAGGTTAAGGCACGAAAAGCTTCGCTAGCTTGCCACATATTGACAATTTGCCAAACTGGCGTATCTGGGTTACCACCCAGATTGGCAATGCGCGTCGCTTTTGACTGGCTGAGATCTGGTTTCTCCGGTCTCTCAGCAATAACACGATCCAGTTCCTCTCGAAGTTCTTCCACCTGATCGTCATCCAAAATGCGATCTCCGAGCAAAAAGCCGTCCTGCTGGAAATCTTTAATCTGGTCGGCATTCAACATTGATCTATCCTCATCACTATTATTTGCTTGATATTTTCTTCCATGAGATTGATTACTCTAAGCTGGAGGCTATTTTACTGTGTCAACCTAATCATTTCAAGCTCTGTAACCCTGACGTTTGAGATTAGACTTCTGTCAATATAATCTACTTTTCTGTAAATGTTTATAGAAAACATTTGGTTGTTTTATATTAGTAGAGCATAGCCTGTGGTAGTAACAATATTCATACCAATTATTTCTCCATTTATATATCTTGAACTTTGTGCAATCGAGGGCAAAGCAACTCTAAAAGAATAGGAGCACTCGTCAATCAATTCATTACTTTCAAGATGGAGGGGGTGAGAGGCGAACTTTGTTTCGGACCGAATGCCTAAATACTGGATTGGATGGGCATTGTAAGTCCCATTGATCAAGAGTTCTTGAAAATTTTCCAATTTTAATAAGAACAACGACATCGAAGCCTAAAAAAACCTTCATCCGTCAATCTATTTGTTACCATAGCGATTGACTACCTGTATAGAGTCGAGTAGATCTCCTGCGCAAGCAGTGAAACTCACCAGAGTCCTAGCTGAGAGACAGCTAAATCCTTATGCAATGTGTGGCTCAAAAGTCTCCGAACTTCTGTTTCTTTGACTTAAGCGAGAGGTCGAATTTGGCTACTGTAGACCTGTTCTATTCTCCAAGATTAATAAGAGAACGGGCTCTTTGCACGTGCAAGCAACTTGCCAATGTGGACAAAGGCCATTCTAACTGCAAACGGCAAGCAACCTTTTAGCTCGCGTAATCGTCCGAATTATTCTTTCGCCAGTTCGGAAGATAGCCTTCAGTTTTAGCAAAGCCATAGGACGGACCAATTTGGTTTACACTTGACCAAGGCCATCCTTGTCCACCGATGATCCGATATTCTTCGCCTTTTCCACATAACCAATAAAACATATGAGCAATGTATCTGGCGGTGCCGTGATGGCCATAATGAGCCTTCTGAAAGTCGAAGTTTGGCTCAACGATCCAATCTCTTTGAGGAGGAACCGTACGCCAATAATCGTATTTTATCATGTGGCGTGTTCCCGTAGCGGTCGATTCACCTTTGCGATGCAAGATGCTTTGAGAGTGGATGGAAAGCGTTCCCGCCGGACCAGCAGCAGAGACACCTTTATCTTCCGCTTCACGGTGTGTGCGAGTAATATGGGACCCGGGAACAACTTCAGTTGGCCCCATTTTTTCTGGAGTATCTTGAGGATAGTAAAACACCTCTAGGAAATTGAGTTCAGGCCCGAATATGTGATCTGCGTCGTGATGCCATCCTTGTGTAGGAGATGGACATTCAGTAGTATGCCTGCTCACCAAGACGGGTAACCCTACGTTTTTACCAAGTAATGAGCGTAGTGCACCTGCCAATTGTGAATTAAGAAGAACATTTTTGATGAACCACCTTTCAAGAAGCAGCGTACTTGGTTCATGTGAATTGCGAATCCGATCTAGGTCCTCGTTTGTCAAACTTTTAGGAATGAAACTTGGATTGGAAGGTATCTCTCCATTTAGATAGGCACAGGTGAGTTGATTAGTTTCATCATCAACCACACCTTTCAAAACCAGAAAACCATTATGGCAAAATTCCAATACCTGCGAATCGGTTAAAGTTGGTTTACAATCAAACGACCTATCTACTTCGTTATGTTTTATCATCGGGTACCCCAATCATATTTATCTTTAAACCTGAAAAAAATAACGCTGATAATATATCACACCATAAAAAAACGGGACACAAGTTTAATGTGTTTCCAAGCTGTCACGGTATATATGCCGTCATTTATCTGTATATTCTCATTAGTTATCCTTCGGTTAGTGGATGGTAGTTACTTTTTTCGTTGGTGGGATGTGCCATCGCTGGTAATTGGTTTAGCTGCCTATGACTTCTAAAGGTATCAACTCGTTTGAGCGGAGCTGTCTCGTTAATATCGCAGACAGTAACAGGGTCTCCTTAACTCAAATTAGCATATTCTAATAGGTAACTCCCACTACTTTCGCCACAATCGACAATGCTTATTCTCATAAGATATTTCCTTTAGAATTATTAATGACTCAGTGGGTGTTGACGATTTTTCATCGGGAAACTGACACGGGCTTTGGTCAGTTGTGCTTGGTATGCACCGACAATCATCTCGAGGGCAGCTACTGCATCGCTAGCACTAGAAAGTGGTTTCCGATTTTGTTCAATTGCCTCGATCAAGTCCATGATCGCCAAACGATTGCCATAATCGAGTGAGTTTTCACTTGTAGGTGGTGAATCGCAAATTTCGATTATTTCCCACTGTTGGGACAGATCACCAATTCTCCAACACGGATATGGACAGATTGCGACTTGGTGAGATCGCCCTATGTTCAGGGCAATGATGCCTTGTCTACCGTAGATCTCCATCCCACCTCGTCCAAACCGATCCTTCCGTGAATCATAAAAGCCAGTGACTCCACTTTTGAAAGCGAAGTAACTTTCAATACAATCGCCCGCTACAGGCCCAACGGGTTCAGTCGGTGGGCGAACATGGTCAAGTCCAACCTCTTTTCCAGCCTCAGTAACATGAGCGGTCATCCAGTCAACATCACCCACTAGAAAGCGCATCATGTTGAAGGTATGCGTTCCAAGAGTTATCATATCTTCGCCCCCACCACGCCCATCTTGTTTCCCGTGCGCACGGATCGATTCAACTTGCCCGATTTTTCCATCCCGCAATAACTGCTTCAGTGCATGAGTGGATGGGAAGTAGACTCCCTGATGAGAGACGGCAACTTTCAGCCCTTTCTGTGCTGTCGTTTCAACAATCAGGTCTCCATCTGCTAAAGTTGCTGTCATCGGCTTTTCGCAATATACATGACAATCTGCTTCCAGACAAGCTAACACCATCTCCACATGATTTGTTACCCATCGAGGGCAAACACTGACGATGTCTAGATCTTCTCGCTCCAACATCTCTCTGTAGTCAGCATAGCTTCGCAAGGCATTGGTTTCTGCCACCGCTTTTTCTCGGCCCATATGATCGGGATCTGAAACTGCAATAAACTCGACATTTTCTAGGTAACGGTAAGAAAGGTGGAGGCCATGACCGTAGTTGCCAGCGCCAGTGTGGCCAATGGCTCCTGCTCGATAGTGTTTCTGACTCATAATCATATTCCTGTTTTCAGAAGAACAAACCCCTCAACCCACCCATTCTACAAGAAGTTGATGAACAGCACAATTTTATTATCTGATCTGGACATACAATCAGCACATTAAAGTCAAAAACAAAAAAAGGCCGACCGGGAATCCCGGTCGGCCTTTCTGATTTAGATTTGGATCAGTTTAGGAACTAGCAGCCGCAAATCGTAATTGCGATTTAGACTTACTCGTTGATGTCTTCTTACGCCGAAACTGGGTTGACTTTCGGTTTACTTGGTTATTTCGTTTGGGTTTAGGCTCCTGTTTTTCCAGTGAGACAGGTTTTTGCCCAACTCGCTTTTCAGGCATTGCTTTACCTTCTGTTGTAGTGGGTTGACTATCCCAACCTTGATCCACCTTCGAATCTGGGATTTGAATACCCATCAACTTCTCAATGTCCTTTAAATAATTGTATTCCTCGGGGGCGCAGAAGGCAATTGCAATTCCAGATCTGCCTGCTCGACCCGTACGACCAATTCGATGAATGTAGCTCTCCGCTTCGTTTGGTAAATCGAAATTAAACACGTGGCTCACACCATCAATATCTAGCCCTCTGGCGGCGATGTCAGTAGCGACCAGAATGCGAGTTTCGCCCTTCCGAAAACTTCTGAGTGCGCGTTCACGTGCCGCCTGCGACTTATTACCGTGAATTGCTTCGGCATTAATTTTAGTTCTGTTCAGTTGCTGAGCCAAACGGCTAGCACGATGTTTGGTTCTCATGAACACAATCGCCTGCGCAACTTGGTTTTCTCGAATGATCCGGATCAACAAATGACGCTTGTCTGACTGTTTGACAAACATTACCTCTTGCTGGATTTCCTGAATCACCGATTTTTTGGGCGAAATTTGGAAGCGAAACGGTTGATCTAAGACTGAGTCAGCCAACTTGGAAATACTCTGTGGCATGGTCGCCGCAAAGAGTAGGTTTTGACGACGCTCTGGTAAGAGCTTAATAATCGATCGAATGTCATTGATGAAACCCATATCGAGCATTCTGTCAGCTTCATCCAAAACGAAAAACTCAACCTGGTTCAGATCGACAAATCCCTGTTCTTGCAAATCCAGCAATCGACCAGGTGTTGCGACCAGAATATCGGTGCCACGCTTTAGTGCTTGGATCTGTGTACTAGGTCGGACACCACCATAAATCACCGTCTGGCGGGTCTTCAGGAACTGACTATACGCCTCAAAGGAGGTGCAAATCTGTGCTGCCAGTTCACGGGTTGGGGCCAAGACCAAGGCTCGAATATACGGGCGTTTGCTAAGGCTGGGTCGCTCTGCAATGTGTTGCAGAATAGGCAAGGCAAAAGCAGCTGTTTTTCCTGTGCCAGTTTGGGCGCAACCGAGAACGTCTCGCCCAGCGAGAAGTGGCGGAATTGTTTCCGCTTGGATTGGGGTTGTCGTGTCGTAGTTCCGAGCCGACACGGCTCGTAAAAGTGGCTCAATTAGATTGAGCTGCGAAAAGGTTTTCAAATGTGTTTTCTCCTACATCCAGAGAGAAAACGTCAATCTAAATATATCTGACAAGAAAAAACTACTATCAAAATCGGTATCCACATTCCCTCTAGGCTATAACGTAACATAATATTGTGCTTAATTTATCAAGACCTTAAGTCCGAGAAGCCCACGAAATAATGGCTTAACTAGGCCCAATTGTGTTTAGACGCAGAAATATTAATTTGGATTAGTTTTTTTTCAAATACCACCTGTTTTATGTTGAAAATGCCCCTTAAAGCCGAAATGAAGTGGATAGGTCTAATCAGATTTTCCGTTGCCTTTAGTCGAAACAAAGTTAATAATTTGTTCCATTGATGCAGTAACGTAATCCTGTTAGGCGAGGATTACCCTCAAAACGTGTTCTAAATGCCAGTCACATTGGGCTCAAGGTACCTCAATCTAGCACATGAAAACGAATTATCGGCCACTGTTGGATATTGACTGCATCGCAAAGCCTGATTCCGGAGTAACCACAGCCTAAATTGAACTTGGTTTCAGAGTTGAAGAGCGGATTTTCACATTATTGCTCTAACGCCAGTCTAGACGAATTAGTGTAGCTTATGAGTCTGGGATACTTTTTACAAAAGACTCAGTTCTCAATTTTTTCAATTAATTCGTTTAATTTTTCATCAATAGCTTCGATTTTGTCACTTATGTCTTGTCTCAAAGAGTCCAATTCTAGATTTTTATCCCCCTCGGCCAACATGTTTTCATCATGCCTTGTTCTATGTAATTTCTCGATCATACCAGCACTTAAAATCGCAGTGGGCAACGCTACCAAACCGACACATAGCACTGAAATTAATCCTCCAACAATTTTGCCCAAACCCGTTTTCGGAGTAACTTCTCCATATCCAATAGTTGTCAGTGTGATTACTGCCCACCAACATGTTTCAATAATATTTGGGAATTTATCAGGTTGGGCCTCGTGTTCGACACTATACATTAAGGACGCAGCAATGACAGTTAACACGAAAGTAAACATGAACGCTGCCAGTAAATCGCTCTTTTTTTCCATGATGATCTCGCCTAATAAGCCCAGCGACTTCGAATATTTATTTAACTTAAGAATTCGTAATAATCGCAGACTACGGAGAAGTCTACCAGTCCGAAGGAACCGAAAATCACCAATTGCTGTTCCAGCTGCCGATACATAAAAGGGAAGAGTTGCCAGTAAATCGATCAGCCCAGACAATGAAAAGAAATACTTGATGGAAGAACGCACTTTATTTCGAGAATCCGAATACAATAGATCACTGGTCCAGAATCTTAAAACATATTCAATGGTAAAGATGGCCACTGCAAACATTTCAAAATAATGGAATTGGCTTTTATATCTTTCAGTAAGATGATCAAATGATTCTAGGACTATTGCCAAGACACTCAATAGTATTAATAGAGAAATAAATATATCGAAGATTTGAGACTTTATATTTCGTCCGTCATCCACACTAATTATTCTGAAAATCGATTGCTTTATATTCATTTTTCAGTCTAAACGGTACCTTCATAATTGAGAAGGCGATCTAGGCTTTATACTGTAAATATTTTCTTTTATATGTCACTGGTGATATATAAAAACTGAGATAATGATGAAATATGGGTTTGTTCAATTGCTTCATCCTGCTTAATCTACAATGTTTGGTATAGTTAATGGCTGATATGATCAATTACTGATCTATAGTAAGTACTATGTATTACCATCTTAGCAACGTCAGAATCCTTCATAATATCTTCACCATTATAAAACCTTTCTAGGTAACGATAGGATTTTTCAATTAGTTTTTTGGCAGACTCTTTTTCTTGCGAGCTTGATTTTTCATTTGTGTTTTCTTGACCAAGTTGACACCATTCACTGACAATATCTTCCGTAACGTACTTGTCCTCTAATACTCTTTCTGATTGCCTTATAAATCTCATAATAGCAGTGATATGAGTTTGGTTCGTTGATATATTGTCGGGAACAACTATGTCTTCAAAAGCACCACGTCCTCGCGGCTGTGATTGCCCTAGTCTCCCTGGGTATGACCACCAGCATTCACGTGCTTGTTTGTCGTACATATTTTCCCATGAAAAGCATCCAACCTCAACAAATAATTTGTCAAATTCTTTTTGCCATTCTATTTGAGAAGTGGGTTTGATAATTCTTATTTTTGCCATATTAAAGCAGGACGTTGCATACAAGGTCCATATTCCATTAACATTATAACACTATTTATGCCTGATAATTTAGAAGTTTGGCTTTTGCTATGGATAATTGGGATGGAACGTACATACCATATATTTTTGTGGTATTCGCCTGATATGTAGATTTTTAGAGGCTATTTCTAATGTACAAAATGTGCTACGATCTAATGAAATAGCAAAAACTAGTACATGCATAATAGCTTCGTGAAAAGAATTTTAATTGGATAAAGGCACAAAGTTGAAGCAAGAGGATTATCAATTCTTTCAGCGAAACGGATACCTTTCCTTGGGAAGAATCCTAACCGACGAAGAGCTAGATTTTATCTTTATCTCTATGATCAGGATCGCGCTGAGAAACAAGATTTTTGGTTTGATTGCTCTAATCACCAAACAGTTAATTACGATGTTCTGGTCAGCACGCCCGAGTTCGATAGCTTGATTCGGCATCCCAAAGTCATGGAACCTCTAAACAGTTTGATGAAGAACGATATCTGCTTTTCAGAGATTGGTCTTCAGCACATGGCTGCTTATATTGGAGATCCTAAACATTGGGGGTGGTACCGAGATGGCGGGCATCTAATAGAACACCCTCTTCGAATGAAGAATATTCAACTGATAGTTTACTTGTCTAATGTCGATGAAACAACCCACTGTTTTTCTGTTTCACCGGAATCGGTTAAGCAACCGATCCTTGACGATAGAGAAGCTCAGTTGAAACAAGGGGGAATCTGCAATTTGTATGGAGATGCAGGAACAGCTGTTTTTGTGTAATTTTTCCGTCCTACATACTGCAACCGTACGTGTAACTCGGAAAGAACGAAAAACTGCTCAGATTTATTATGGGCATCGAGATCGACCCTTTATGGTCAATGACTCTCTAATACCGGTTGATTTCTGGCGAGATCACTCGGATGGAGAAGTCCGCGCCTTCTATGGAATTTTGTTCTCGCGAGCCAGCAGTTAGATTAATGAATGATGTTTAATTAATTGAAGGAAGGAGTTTTAATGGGGGCGTTCCAGCTTACGGAGAATCAGATTGACTCTTTCAAACAGGAGGGCTACTTGGTTCTTCGAGATTTTCTTGATACCTCTCTTGTTGAAGCGTGGCGGGAACAGTTCTGGGTGCAAGCTGGTGGGAGTTTGGAGGATAAAGATAGTTGGCCTGTAGGCAAAAATATTGGCAATCTAAAACTAACGCCGGAGTTAGGTGGTTTACTGGACGTAAAATCCATTGTTGAACAATTGGGTGGAGAGCAATTTAACGGTGGTGGTTGCGGTGTATTGATACGATGGCCGCAAGAAGGACATGGATGGCAAATGCCTGAAACAGGGCATCTTGATGGTTATCCTGGAGAAGGGTGCCAAGCGGTACTGATGATTGGCGCAACGACCTACCTTTATGACGTTGACTCCGGTGGTGGTGCTTTTGTATATTGGCCCTGCAGTCACCGGGACGCGCACCGCTACTTCCTCGATTTCCCTGACCAGATTGAGGGTACATTTCGAGAAATACCGGAATGGGATGAACATAACTGGGGTATATTTCAGGGTGACTCAACTAAACCTCCACAAGAGTTTATCGCCAAGGCGGGAGACGTAATCCTTTGGCACGGCTGGCTGAGTCACAGCGGTTCAGCCAATATTCAAGAGTCACCACGAATTGGACTGTTTTCACGCTGGACACACAAAAATGATGCGGATATTCGTAAAAATCTGCCTCAAGAATTATGGGACTATTGGATAGTCTAGAGATAAAAATTGAGGGTCAAGTACAATAGGGTATCAGGATTGGAGTACTAGGGATTGGAGGTTGTGTTGAATGCGATTCATCTCTAATTTGCTAGAAGCATGATTAAATCTGATTGGCTGTTCTGATATTTTTTATCTAAATTTCTTTTGCAAAAACAGGTAATCAACAGGTTCATCCGTGAAAACAGCGTTGTGATCCAAATCACAGGCCAAAAAAGCCGATTCACTCCCGCGATTGAAAGTAAGCGCATGGCCCCTGCTCCACCAACCAATATGATGTATCATAGCAATCATATGCCGCATTTGGCTGGATTGGTTTGGGACACCACGATGCCAGAGACGAACATCTCGGATTAAAACGCTTCCTTTTCGGGCATTGCCTCGTATGGGCGGTATGATCTGTCGACGTGCTTCTTCAATCTCTGTTGTCATGGGTCTAGGGGTGCCTCCGATCAAGTGTGTACTAGGCCAGAGTTCAACGCTTCCATTTTCTTCATTAGTGTCTATTGGAGAAATATTGATAACAACAGATACAGGAGGATGTGAAACTTCTAAACAGGGCCATAGATGTTTACCATCCATATGTAATGGTTGCTTCAGACTCCCGGGACAATTTGTATTGCCATTGTAAAAACTGTTGAATATACCTTCTCCAAATAGAGCCTTGGAAACTTGAATTATAAACGGATTGGCAACGATTTCGGAAAAGACATAGGGAGCGAAAGGGGGAGGCCCTTGCTGGAGATGCCCATGCAGGTGACCAGCACCACCCCATTTTTCCGATTTGATTAATATTTCTGAATCTTGGCCCATTTTTTCTTTCAATATGTCCAAGGGTTCATGGGGTATGACATCTTTTATAATGACATATCCATCCTCATTAATTGCCTTAATTGTTTCTTCTAAGTGGATAGGGGATAGTTTCTTAGTCCTTAGTTCATCAGTTGTAATGCTTATATACATGTCATTCTCCTAGTTGGATTTATTCCTCCTGGGTTTTAACCATGAAGTTACTTTTCCTTTAAGGCCACAAGAAGTGGGGTTTTGAACCCTACCCAGACACCGACCGCACTAGCTGCAATCCCAACACTAAATACCAAAATTAAAGTAACAACTAAAGAAATCCAAGGTATATTTGTACCTGACTTTATCAAGTGTGGTGCGACTGCGGTGAGGGCGGAACTGGTGCCAATCAAGATCCCAACCGCCAGCAGAAATGCATTTTCGGCCAAAATCATTGTCGATAAAGTCGATTGCCGAAACCCCACGGCACATAGCATCGCTAATTCACCGCGTCTTTCAATTGTATTTCTTAGCAACAGTATGCCTAATCCAAACGTACCAAGAAGCAGCCCAAGCCCTCCAAGTGTCTGAAAAGTAGAAAGATATGTGTTTTCAACGGCTCTGTAATTTGCTAGTTTCTCGATTGTGTTGGTTACATCAAGCCCATAGTCACCTAATTTTTCCTCCAAAATGTGGGCAACTTTTTTGACATTCCTATTTAAATTAGGTGTTTGAATCAGAAAATATCCATATCCGCTTTGACTCGGAAAATGTTTGGTGAAATTGGTTTCTGACATTAATAATTCACTTTGAAAAATACTGCTTTGGAGGAGCCCAACAAACCTGAGCCTTAGTTCCTGCCCTGATTCGTTCTGTATAATCAAATCTTTGCCTAGTCCAAGGTGAAGTATCCATAGCACGGAATTATAATCACCAATAACTGGGACAACTCCCTCTTCTATATTCTGATTAAGTAGTTCCCAAGGATTTTTCCGTTTTTCGATCTGTTGATGGAATTGAAATCCACCCTTTTGGATGAAATCGTTGGAGACTCCCAAGATACGCGGCTTTTGCGGTTGATATAGGTTCAGACAACTTGTATCTTCACCTGGTAGTAGACGACATGAATAAATGTGGTGGCCACGGAAAGATTTCGACTCAGAATCGGAAAACCCTAACTCAAATCTGTCAGTTTCAGAATTTAGATCCTGATGCAAGGGTATGGCAGATTCCGCAACCCAAGCGAATCCACCGTTTCCGGATGCTTTTTGCAAATGCGAAATGCGTGGAGTCTCCGAATGGCGGTTGGCGCCAACTGCCACAATAATAAAACAGGCACATCCAATCAAGGTCGTACAGATCATACTCCGTTCGGGATGGCGTGCGCTATTTCTAGCTCCCATCTTAATTGTGGTATTGTGATCCAGAGATGTTGATCTCCTACTTGACAACCATATTGAAAAGAAAGTCAGAGCTGACAACAGCAGCAGTATTCCACTACCAAAGAACAAACTGGCTGATAGTGAAGTTGTTGCCAGAATTGAAAACATAATCAAAGCAAGTGCTGCAACAAGAAAAATGAAAGCAAAAATCCTTTTTGGTCGGACTGTTTGGTTCTTTGATTTCAGGCTCTCATCTGTTGTTCCAGTTACCAGTGATTTGGCAGAGGCGTTACTGAGTTTCTGCACTGTCCAAGCAATCGAGGATAAAACAACCATAAGACTTATAACATACCCGATTGCTAAATTTGGCAGGCTGGTATGTAGAAGAAGAAAAGATGTTCCTACCGCTTCCAACCACCAAGTTTGAAGACCAATTAACATTAACCGAGCATACGCGACGGCACCAACCAGACCTAGCAAACCTCCAATCCCAGCAAGAATGAGCCCTTCCTTGAGCAAACGCCAGCGAATGGATCTGGTTGTGTATCCCATAGAGAGCAGAATACCAATCTCCTTTGTTCTCCGTTCAATGTTCAATCTGAATAGGAGGCCAACCAAAAGTACAGCAGACACAATCAGGAACAAACTGAATCCGATGAATAGCATGCTGAAATCTGTTGTACCTGAAGATGCTTCCAATCCTTTGGCTTTCACAGGTTGAAATACTAACCCGACTTGTTCAGGTCTGATACGCGTTAAAAGCTGATTTTGGAATGTTGTGCTTATTTCATTAACTTTTGTTCTGTCTGAACTTGCAATTCGGATAGCAGTTAGTTCTCCGAACCGGTTTCCCCACAACTGTCGCCCCGTCTGTTCTGAAACGAATGCTTTCGGTGCAGCCCCAAATTTGTCCCAATATGCTTCATCCCGAGATCGAACCTGCCGAAAATTAATGGGAAATGGCACATTCCACTCAGATATATCATCCGCATCATGGATGCCAGGTAAATCCGGCGTAAGTTGCTGATCTGTTGCCAGACCACTCATCGAAACAATTCCTTTTAAATGGAATTTGGTGTTTCGTGTGACCAGTTTTTCCTGTGGTTCAACGATGTAATAGCTAACATCAATCGTTGCTGAGGAAGTCTCCAGCAAATTCAGATCCTCAGCTGCCCATTGGTTAAGAAGAATCTCATCATTCGCTAGGGAGGTAGGATATTCTCCTTCGACCAGTTTCAGCTCTCCGAATGGTGTCCTATCCAAACCGTTTTTATCTTTATGTCTTAGTTGATTAACATTAAGTGCTGAGATGGTAGAGTACGAAATTATTTGGTCATTGATTGTCATTTGGTTAGCTAAGTATGTCATCACCGGCAATGAAAGTAGGTTTTGCTCGGTTGCCAGTTCTTCGACGATTGTTGCAATGTTTGGAGGTAGAATGAACTGGGAACTTTCTATGGCAAAGTAGTTTTCCTGTTGATCAACAATTAAACCCAAATCAGATAGTTTCCAGGCTTGACTTAATACTCCCTGCAAATCAACAGAAACATTCTGATCAAAGTTGCGATTACCAACGAGAAGCGCGTTGACTTTATGTGGTATACCGAGAACCTTTTGCAAAGCGGGCATTGCTATAAAAGCGTTCATCGGTAAATGCTGGTGTGGATGTAACCCGAACCTTCCAATACCATTATCAGGAACAATTTTTGTGATGGTGAGCCTAAATTGTTGAACAACATCTGAATAGTCACGGCGACCTAGCAAAGATTCGCGGTGAATATCATTTTGCTGTTCAAAAGCGACCAGAAGAGAATCACCAATCTCGGCATTCACTTCTTTTCGTAACGATTCGTTGATGACAATGGAAGGAAAAATTTGACCTGGATTCTTTGTCAGGAAAACCGCTAAGTTCTCTGGACTAACATCATTTTGTGGCGGATCCATGGACACACCATGTTGCCACAATTTGACGAACTGATGATCGATTCCGTAAATATTAACTTTTGATGCTCTGGATTTTGTGTTTTTAGCGATGGCGGTTCCTCGTAAAAAAATGGCTGGAGCAATTCCGTGAAACCGTTGTTTGAATGTTGGTTCGTTTGACAGGTCAACTGCCAATCCCTGACGAAAAAATCGGTTAGATGTAAGAGCATAATCAATTCCACCCAGGCGATGTAGAACCAAATGCCTTAAACTTCCACGAACAGAATCGCCAACTATCAAAGCTCCGGTTAGTACAGCAGTTGCGATAGCCACACCGAGTAATACTGCCAGATTGATTTGCCAGAAATAGGCTAAACTTCGATGCAAGAGTTCTCCTTAAAGACAAACCGCCGATCAAATCGATGCTCTAAATCCTGATTATGCGTAACAACAACCAAGATATTTTGTTCGGTTTGGTGTAAATCAAATAACAATGATATAACTGTGTTTGCCGTATCATGGTCTAGGTTGCCAGTAGGTTCATCACAGAGAATTATACTGGGCTGGTTAATTAGTGCCCGAGCAATTGCGACGCGTTGCCGTTCACCGCCAGACAGTTCAGCAGGTCGATGAGAAATGCGATCCGCCAGACCAATTTTTTCCAGTAAATCTATGGCACGCTTTTGGGGATTCGGGCTCATGTTTTTAAAAGCCATGGTGGGAATGAGAACGTTCTCCAGTACCGAATACTGAGGCAAGAGATGATGATCTTGAAAAACAAAACCTATCATTTGATTCCGAAATTTTGCCAATTCCAACTCGCTCAAATTTAGAAGAGAGGTTCCGTTGATTGCAATTTCACCGGATGAAGGTTTGTCAAGCGCACCAATCAGATGAAGCAATGTACTTTTTCCTGATCCTGATGGTCCTGTCATCACCAGCGATTGGCATTGAACTGTTTCAAACGAAACGTCTTGAAGAACACTTACAGTATGATGAATGTGTTCGAAACTTTTGTAGACTTTTGAAATTCTAAGTGAAACTGGATCATTCATGAGCAGCATCTACTTCTTCAATTTGATCAGCAATGAAGTTTGGAATCGGGATGGCTTTCATTTGTTCGTTGGGATTACAGATGCAGCATACTGTAGACAATTTTCCCTGCGCAAGGAGCAGTCCATTCCGTATAAAACCAAACTGATACGTCAGTGATTTGTTGCCTTTTCTGGAAATTGTCAAATGAATGTCTAGCTCATCCTCAAACTTGGCTGGATGAAAATACTCGCAGGAGGCCACTAGGCGGGGCCATCCGATTTTATCCCCCTTATACTCAGTTGAAACACTGGTTCCTAGTGACTGGAGAAATTGGTGTTCAGCTGTTTCCATGAAGATAAAGAAACGGCTGAAGTGCACGATGCCAGCTAAATCAGTATCTGAAAACTCTATTTTCCTTTTGGTGTGGTATTCATCAGGCATTATAGGTCCTTTGCCGGTATCTAGGGTTTATAAAGTGAAACTAAAAAACCTCCAACAGCGGCCAGTATAATGCCCAGCATGAATGGCCAACGTAAAGCACTTAAACCACCTACTGGAGGATGCAGTGCTATCGCGACAATAGCATTCATAATTGGAGCTCCTGCAAATACAATAGACATTACAACTGCAGGAGTACCCTGAGCCCCAAATGCCAATAGCACACAAAATGCACCAATAGCACCGACAAGTCCCGCTAAAACAGACCAAAACATTCCGCTGGCAGGAAAGGTCCATTCGGCACCACTAACCATCAGCATAATTCCGGATCCAATGACCGCTGTTAATAAATAAGCGATACCCACGAAGAAAAAGGCTTTATAACGTCCAAGTGCTGGGTCTGCCATTAATCCCTGACCTTTATGTAAAAACACTCCATATAGCCCCCATGACACTACGGTCATAAGTGCAAAGATTAACCATCGCATTTTAATATTCCTTTTTAGTTTTTTTAAATATATTTTTGATAAACAGCCAACGTTGCTTCAGCCATCACTTCATCACTGAACTGGTTGTGAACAATTTCTTGGCCTTGCTGACCAAGTTGCTTGCGATACTCCGGTTCGTCAATCAAACGCAATATGGCTGATGCGATTGCATCAGGAGATTCCGGGTCAGTCAGTATGCCACCGCTAGTTGCCTCTATGAATTCAGGAAATGAGCCATGTCGTGGCTGGACAACTGGTATGCCGTTAGCCAAGGCTTCCAAAACAAAAAGTCCTTTCGATTCTTTGTAAATTGTTGGAACAGACAAAACATGAATACTGTTTAGGAACCTAATTTTCTGTTCTCTGTTGACTTCTCCCCAATGCTCAAAGGAAGCCGATAGCCCCCAAACATTGATTTGTCGTTCGATCTCTTCGAAATATGATTTATCTCTTCCTCCCAGATAACCGGCGACCTTCAATCTGATTTTATCCACCCCAAGTCGCTGAGTCAATTGGTGAAATGCATCGACAAGGATGTGTAACCCTTTTTCAGGACAAATCCTTGCCAAATATCCAATAACAAACGGTTCATCATCTACATTTTGTTGATGAATCCCATGTCCGGATAGGTTTATCCCTAGTGGCACAACGGAGATCTTCTCCCTTGTAACGTTTAAGTATCCTGCCATCATGCTAGCATAATATTGGCAAGGAGCAATAAAACCATCGACGTCTAACGAACGTTTACGTAAAATTTCCATAGCTCGAGTTCTATAAGGTTCAACCAGATCATCCAAAAATATGTCCTCTCCTTGTAAAGCACATAAAACTGGTACCCCAAGCGCTTTTTTAATTTCACGTGCTAATCCCACGAACATGGAGTTGGTCAATTGAACAATATCGGGTTTATATTCATCTTTCAACCACTTAATAAGTTTTCGGAGCTCTTTCTTTTGATGTCCTTCCTCCCCTTCCAACATTGAAATAGTTAGCGTTCCTAGATCTTTAGCATTAGTAGACGAACTGAATCGAGATAAGCTATTTAACAGAGCTGTGCTATCCAAAAATCTATCCAGAAACCATGGTGTATAACGAAAAAGTGCTAATTTTTGTTGCAAGTAGACGTTAACCCCTCCATAAAATACGCGGTTGAGACTAACATTCTCTTCGTCGGTCCGGAGAGGTGTATAAGTTGGAATTAAAGCGATGTCATGTCCCTTTTTTTGTATAATTGCCACCAGTGTATTGTCGTGTATACAAGTACCACAGTACATACCTGCCGCCCCAGCCGCAATATAAGCGATTTTCATAATTTAAGTTTTTATACTATATGGATCTCTAGTGTCAGGTGGGAAGAATTTATTGATTAGGTCTGGGTCGGGAGGTCTAGTCATGAGTGATCCTCCGATCATCGCAATCGTTGAGACAGCCAGAATGAAAACAACTGGCATTATTCCAGTATTAGCCACCGTATAATTCGGCACTTGCCAACCACGGAAGAAAAAGTAGGTCCATAGCACAATAACACTTAGCGCAGAAGAAAATGCCCCAAATTTGTTACTTCGTTTCCAGAAGACAGCCGCTATAACGACAGGAAAAAGTGAAGCGAATCCAGTGAAAGACCAAACCCCAAGTTTGAAGATGCTTGATGTTGAAACGAGCGATAAAATATAGGTTAAGCTGAGAACTATGAATACAAATAACCGCCCGATTAAAACTCGTTGTTTTTCGCTTATCTGGTCGAAAAACCGATAATGAATCACGATGTCGTGGGTAAACATGTTTCCAATAGAAAGAGACTGAGAATCCAGAGACGACATGATTGCCGCAAAGATACCTGCTGCCAATAGTCCTACTAGGAAATCAGGGGAGTAACGTTTTATCATTTGGATTAAGACTGAGTTAGCTTCGGCACCCTGAAGTCCTGGGATTGCCACCGACCCAAACACACCAAGAATGACACTCGGAACCCATACAATGGCAATGCAAACTGGGTAAAATATTATGGGAAAGCGAAAAGTGTCGATATGTTTCGCCGTGAGCCAGTGCATGAACATGTGAGGAAACATTGCAGTTGATAATGGGATACAGGTGTACGAAATGAATTGAATTGGATTGAGACGATGAGCGGGAATTAGTAGATCTATATTTATTTTCTCAATAATAGAAGGAACCCCGCCCATCTTTCTTGTAATAAGAATAAATGTAACACCACCCAGAATCATGAAGACCAGTGCCTGAAAGGTATTAGCCCATGCCGTACTTCGCATGCCCCCATAACAGACATAGATTACAACCACAGCACAAATCAGTAGACTTCCCAGCCATTTCGGAATTTGATCATTGGTTATCTTGGCAAGAGTATCGCCACCACCCATGACTCCAATCAATAGATATGGAATTATTAGCAGGACAAGGATGATGAAAATGAGTAAGCCTAAGCTATCGGAATTCCATCTTTCACGAAAGTATTGGACTTGTGTCAAGTAACCATATTGTTTTCCTATCGACCATAACCGTGTGCCAACAAAAAAAAAGATGACGGGTACGACAAGGGCGGAAGAGGAAGCCATCAATCCAAAAACGCTAACACCTTGATGATAGGCTTGACCGGAAGCCCCTAGAATTGAAAAGGCGGTCATATGCGTACTGAAAAGCGACATCAAAAGAACAAAGGAGCCGATACTTCGACTGGCAATAAAGTAGTCTTCGCCAGTGCCGCGAAAAAATTTATGCCCTAGAACACCGATGGACAGAACCAGTATCAGGTAAGTAAAAACAATAGTAATTGTCATTTGTTTTGTCGGTTTTCTTTTACCTGAGAATGATTTGGCCAAGCAAATTTAACAAGTAGGATCATTAGCAGGGAAGACATGAGACAGTATCCAATATGGTACACCAAGCTAATTGGTAATCCTATGATTAATCTCGGATTAGACCATAACCAGAAGTCGTTATGCAACAAGTAGAATATTGAAATCATAAGGAGAAACAGCCATTGCCAGCGATTTCTGTTCATATACATGTGTCCATAAAAAATTAATAGTTAGTAACTGGGAGAGGAAAACTTCGATCTCCAGTTGTAGAATCCAATAATTGAGATGATTACAAATGAAACTGATCTTAACCAATATTGAATACCATCAAATTGGGTCAATAGTATAATTAGGGCTAGTATGAGAAGCACCAATCGTTGCCAAAATTTTAATGTGGTGAACCAATAGCCAGATATTGCTGCAGCTAGCGGGACAATAGCGAATATGGTTACCAATACTTTGAAGATAACGAGCAACAAACTTACCTTACCTTGGTTAGGAGACATAAGCAACAGTTCTGGATGGATAGTGAAAGTGTAAGGTAATGCGAACCCAATTAGGGCAAATCGAAAGGCAATAAAGCTTGTCTCCATGATACTGGTTCGGGCTATGGCTGCGGCTGTATAAGCTGCGAGGGCAACTGGCGGTGTGACCATCGACATCATGCCAAAGTAAAAGATGAAGAGGTGTACCGACAAGGGCACCAAGTTCAAATCGCTTAGCACGGGACCAATAAGACTTGCCATGAGTAAATAACAGACTGAAGATGGCAGCCCCATTCCCAGGATAATTGTTGATATCATTAGTAGAAAAAGAGCTAGAATCACGTTATGATGAGCCAATGATAGAAGAATGCTTGGCAGTTTTGTGCCGATTCCCGTCAAGGTAACAACACCTAAGATCAATCCAACACACGAAGCCGCAGCAATTAGTGATACACCACTTTCTGCTGCCTTTTCCATAACATTCAAAATACCGCTGAAACTGATGCGAGTTTGATGGCTAAAAGCGCTAAAAATCAGAATTAATAGCAAGCTTAAACTGACCGCTCGAAAAGGTGTGTAACCAATCAACAGGAAAAGGATTAGTGAGAGAAAAGCGGTTAAAAACAGCCCCACCTGCACTTTCGACAAGTTTTCAAGGCTAGACTGATTGGGATCCTGTACCAGTGTCTTGAAACGTTTGGCATGTAAATGAACAACAAGCAACAACGATGTGTAGTATAAAATAGCTGGGATTAGAGCTGCTTTAATAATTTGCAGATAAGTAACTGCTGGTTGGACAATTTCAAGCATCATGTAGGCACCAGCTCCCATGATTGGTGGGACAAGAGCACCGCCTGAACTTGCTGCGGCTTCAATGCCAGCCGCGGTGCTGGGTTTAAAACCACTGCTTTGCATCATCGGAATGGTAAACGTACCAGTTGTTGCTGTATTGGCAACCGCGCTACCAGAAAGAGACCCCATCATTCCGCTACTGATAACAGCCACTTTTGCAGGACCTCCGATGCTTGAACGAAACAGGTTTTTCGTGAAACTGATGATATATTTAGTCGTACCCGTTTTTTCTAGTAGAGTTCCGAACAAAACGAAGAGGAATACGTAAGTAAACATTACCTTTAAAGCGATACCGAAAACGCCTTGACTATGCAGAAATACTTGGCTGGCAATTCGTTCAAAAGAGTAGCCTTTATGAGGAAATAGCCAATCGGGTAAAGCAAAACCGAAGGCAGCATAAACCAAAAAGATGACAGAAAGAATTGGCAGTGCCAAACCAATTGTACGTCTGGTAGCTTCCAGAACAAGTAGCACACCAATTAAGGCAATTTTGTAATCGATCGGTTGTTCTGCACCCGCACGATTACCAAGAGACTGGTTATCAATCCAGAGAACTTGGAATATCGGTTCGGTTTGTATCAGGACATAACCAAAAGATATAATGACGAAAAAAGCAAAAACGAGATCGAGGATTTGGGCAAAGATATTGTCCGCAAATTTTCTATGAACAGGGTACTTGAGAAATACCAAAATTAATCCCAGCATGGAAAAAATTGACAGCTGGGATTGGGGGGAGAGCTGAGGGTAATTAACTTCTATCAGGATAAACAGGCTTAAGGCAAAGGCCAACCACTGGAAAAGAAAGCGCCGAATCTGTTGAACCATATTATTTACATTTATTGGTCTTTAGGCCAGATACCAATATCCATGTAATAACGAATGGCACCAGGATGGAATGGTGTTCCCGTGTTTCTGACAATATTTTTGGGGTTAATAGCTTTACCGGCAGGATGCTTCTTGGCGACCTGGTGACGATGTTCATAAAGGATCCTAGTGAAATGATGAACTTTCTTTTCGTCGACATCAGCAGAAGTGACCAAGTGCATTGAGCCTACGTTCATTCCATCAAACGGTTGAAGTTGGTTACGATAGGTATTAGCAGGTATCGTAGCTGGAGAAAAAAAGGGATAGTTCTCAAATAGTTGCTTTTTCGCTTCTTCATCAAAGGGGATAAAGAAAATATCTTGAGAAGCGGAAGCTTGCACAATGGATGCTGTCGGAACAGCACCACCTAGAAAAGCAGCCTTAGCTGAACCATCAGCTAACATATCAACTGATCCGAGTTGCGTATTATGTAGCGGTGTGAAATCTTGGTAGCTGACACCATGAGCCTGCAAAATCGGTTTCAGGAAATACTCAAATCCCGCTCCGGCAGGCCCTACCACAGCACGTTTTCCTTTTAGATCAATGATTTTCTTTATGTTAGAAGATTTCCGTGTAATAAAGAATGCTACATTTGGAGCCAAAGTCATAATTACTCTAACCGGATATTTTTCCTTCCACGCCCCTTGCCCCCGTACAGCAAAATAGGAGATCGCCGCATTGGCAAGTGCAAAATCCAACTCACTATTTCTAAGCCGACGTATGTTTTCTTGCGTTCCTTTGGTTGCTTCAGCGGACACCTGCCAAGACAAATCGCCTAAATTGTCATTAACAACTTGAGCGATGGCACTACCAACTACGAAAAACGCACCTCCTGGCGGTGCTGTGCCGACACTCAAGAACTGTCGTCTACTATAGCCAATATCAGCCATAATCAACAAAAGGACAAGAATGATTCCTAGATATTTTAAATTAAGCCTTTTTGCTTCTCGAAATAAATTCATTGGTACCTTCCTATTAAAACAACGTAGAAAAACGGCAATCTTATTCACGTCATGCTGACAGATCTTTAAGAGTTGGATACATCGTTTGCATCGGCTTAAAGATCTCCTGTACTTCTTGGTTGAACACATTACCACTAAGAATGTCAATAACCCCTTGTTTACATTTAGGGAAACGTTTTAGGAACTTAGCAAAACTAAACTCCTTAGAGTAGAAAGCATATACTAACTTGCGAAAAGCATCCATACCTGAGATAAATTCAGCTTCAAATGCGCCTAATTGTTCGGCTGAGAAGTCCTTTCTTTCAAACGCTAGATCGATACAGTCTGCAGCCATTTCTCCAGATTTAAAAGCCAGCAGGATACCTGAGGAGTAAACTGGATCTAAGAATCCGAGAGCGTCTCCAACCAAGACCCAATGATCACCCGCGATCTGTTTAGATCTATACGAAAAGTCCTTAGTCACTTTAACGGAAAAGACCTGCTTAGCATTCTCAAGCTTTTCTTGTAGCGGCTTGCATTTTTTAATCTGATTATCAAAGATGGTCTGTGCACCTTTTTCTTTAGCTTGCATCAAATAATCTATAGAGCCAACGACACCGACGCTAACACGATCATGCGGCAGAGGAATATACCAAAACCATGAATCCTTATTTTCAGTATGGAGTATTAAGGTTGCGCCTTCGTCAATACCTTCATCTCGAAACGCGCCTTCAAAGTGAGTAAAAATTGATGCGTTCTTAAGTTTGGGGTCGGCTACGTTGATCTTCATTTTTCGGGAAATCAGGGCACTTTGACCTGTTGAATCAACGATTACTTTTGCTCTAAAATCCCGAGTGTTTTTATCGGATTTTAGTTTTGCTCGTACGCCAACCGCTTTTTTGTCATCGAAAAGGACTTGGTGTACATGGGTCCCTCTACGAATTTCAACTCCATGCTTCTCCGCGTTTTTAACCAGCATTTGATCAAATTCACTGCGTAGCACCTGCCACGTCATCGAACTTTCATGTGGATCATTTTCAAAAAAATAAAATGGTGCTGATGGCTTCCCTGTTTGAGAGTAAAACTGAACACTGTATTTCTCGGGGAAATGACTCTCTTTCATTTGATCAATCATTCCTAGCCGCTTTAAGGTCCAGTATGTACCTGGTATTAGCGATTCACCAACCTTAAAACTTGGTAACTCATCTCTTTCAAGTAACAGCACCTGATACCCTTTTTGCGCAACTAAGGTTGCTGTGGTACAACCAGCAGGGCCACAGCCAACAACAATAACATCATATTCCTGGTTATCCATACAGTTTTCAGTTTCTTTCATTTGAGAATTTAATTGGTTCGGCGATCTGTAAATCGTCTGGATTTCAGCTCGAAGCGGGGAAGTTGTCCTAACTCGACCACTTTTACATCAGCACGTACGCCGAAATTTTGTCGAAAAGCGTTTTTGACTGCCTCAACAATCTGGTTTGCACTATCCTGTGAGCGATTGACCTCTACCCGGATTTCAATTTCGTCCAGCGCCCCTGGTCGATAAACATCTACGGCAAATTCTATAATCTCTGGAAAACCGCGCAACACGTTTTCAATCGCACTAGGATAAATATTGACTCCGCGAACAATTAGGATATCATCAATCCTCCCAACAATACCGGAATCCAACCGACGAAACTGGCGACCACAAGAGCACGCACCGGTCTTAAATTTTACCTGATCGCCACTGCGATAACGGATAATCGGCATACCAATCCGACCAAGGTTTGTAATAACTAACTCTCCCTCTTCAGCTGGATTCCCTGTTTCCGGATCAATAATTTCACAAATAAATTCCCCTTCGTTCAAATGTACGCCAGATTGGGCCTCACATTCAAATCCCCAAGCTCCTACCTCAGTAGCCCCTGTATGATCATAACATTGAGCCCCCCAGATAGTTTCAATTTGTTTTTTTGTTGCCGGTAGACTGGCCCCAGGTTCGCCAGCATGAATTGTGACTCGGACATCAGAATCAACGATACTGATACCTTCTGATTGAGCAACTTCTCCCAGGTGCAATGCATAAGTTGGTGTGCAAACGAGGACAGTAATTTTATTTGAACAAATGGCTTGGACTCGTTGTAGCGAACTCATGCCACCACCGGGAATAGAGAGGGCTTCAATCTGTCTTGCGCCTTCATGCGCACTCCAGAAACCGATAAACGGACCAAATGAAAAAGCAAAAAAAATCTGGTCTTCAGATGTCACGCCCGCCGCATGGTAGACAGAAGTCCAACAACGTCCCCACCAATTCCAACTTTCTGTGTCATCTAACCATCGCAATGGAGTACCAGTTGTACCAGAAGTTTGATGTACACGGATGTATTCACTCGGTGAAAATGTCAAATTGGTGCCATATGGTGGATGCGCGGACTGATCGGCAGATAATTGATCTTTTGTGGTGAAAGGTATTTGTTGGTAATCTGTCAGTGTTTGAATCTCTGCTGGATGCCTCAAGCCAACTTTGTTAAGTTTTTGCCTGTAAAAAAGATTAGTTGCTAGAACAGAGCTTAGCATGTTCCGAAATTTGATAAGCTGATATTGCTCCAGTTTATCCCGATTCAATGATTCAGTCTCAGATACGGACACGTTGTCAGAACAACGTGTATTGTGCCAAGACTCGACCGTTATGCTGTTGTACATATCTTAAATTTTGAGATGATTGGGCTCAAATCCGTTGTAGAACATCCAAACACACCATTTCATTTTGATCTCGAAGGTACAGTTTACCAGCAGCCAGCGTTGGGCTTGTCCAACATCTTCCTCGCAGAATTTGCGTGCCAGCCTTTTCTATATATTCAGTAGAATTTGCCTCGACTAACACTAATCTCCCTTCTTCACCCAAGACAATTAAATGTCCATCAACATAAATCAAGGAGCCTTTGCCCAATCCACGATGTTTCCATTTCTCCTCTCCAGTGTCGGCTTCAATGCATTTTAAAATAGCGTTATCAAAGCCATAAAGATGCCCGTTATTAAGTACAGAGGAGTTGAAATGATTCTTCATTACACGACTTTTCCAAACCTCCTTAATTAAAAATTGATCTCCTTCAGGTATCATCTGAAGCAATACGGATCCCTTGTCATAAGATGTGGAGATAAAGATCTTGTCTTCTGGAATAAAGATCGGCGTTGCAATGTTAATACCGCCTTCCCAAGAATACTTCCAGAAAATTTGACCGTCTAATGGAGAAACAGAAACAAGGGTTTTAGCTGTGAGAAAAATAATCTGCCGCACACTACGGAAAGTAATTGAAATTGGCGATGAATAAGAAGGTTGATCTGTGTGAGACGACCAGGCTACATCACCGGTTTCCTTTTCAAAGGCGACAATTGAATTGGTATCATTACCGCCAACTTCGACTAGAAGCAGATTGTCTTCAATCAGAGGTGAAGTGGAAAATCCCCAGCCTGGTATGTTGCTACCAAATTCCGGAACCAAATCATGCTCCCATAGTTTCTCACCGCTATCTGCCCTCAAAGCTTGAAGTTTACCTCGGGCAGAAAGGGAAAAGACCTGATCACCATCAACAGTCGGCGTTGAACGTGGACCATTGCCTTCACCATTTTTATACTTTTCATCGGTTCGGGCACGCCAGATCTCCTCTCCATCAGAGGCATCCATACAAACCACGAACTCATCATCCTGGCGAGAATCCATAGTATAAATTCTCCCCTGAGCCCCAGAAATCCCTGAATAACCTTCTCCAATTTGAGTTCGCCACAGAACTTCGGGACCCTCTTTTGGCCAACTTTTGATCAATCCAGTTTCCAGCGAAATCCCATCTCGATTTGGTCCCAACCACTGAGGCCAATCCAGACTAATATTTCCGTCATCGGCTATTAAGGCACTAACAAAGAAAAAATAAGAAAAAATAAGAAGTTGGATTAAAAATAATAATTGATTTATTTTTCGCACTAGAATTCGTGTCCTTATTAATTTTCTGGTATTTAATAGATCAGCGTTAATTGATTTCGCTATCCGTTGGTTATCTTGAGACAAACTATCTCACTCATACTGCGGAGATAAAGTTTTCCACCCGACAGCGTTGGAACGGTCCAACATGTGCCATCAAGCACTTGCATGCTTGCCTTCTCTTTAAAACCTGAAGAGGAGGCTTCAACCAATGCCAATTTGCCTTTGTCACTAAGCATAATTAAATGGTTATCAGCCAGTATTAGTGTTCCCTGACCATATCCTCGCTGTCTCCACATCTCTTTCCCAGTATTGGCGTTGATACAAACTAAAATACGGGCATCAAAACCGAAAAGGTAATCACCATTCAGAACGGCAGTACCAAATTGATTTTTCATCACCTTGCTTCGCCAGACTTCTTCAACGTCAATACTTTCATTATTGAGTTTCATCTGTAATGTTGTGGCACCAACACCATATCCTGAGGAAATAAAGAGTTTATCACCCGGAATTAAAACAGGTGTGCTCGCATTAACATCATAACTCGTTTCCCAAGGATGCTTCCAATATATCTTTCCACTTGTTGGGGCGACAGAAACTAAATAATTTCCAGTGAAAAAGATTGCTTGACGAATATCATAACTTGTGATGGCAATTGGCGATGAGTATCCACCAATTTTGTTTTTGCCAGACTTCCAAATTATGTTTCCGCTGTTCTTATCGAAAGCAACAAGGGAAGCATTAGATCTACCACCAACTTCAACCAAAACTAAATCCTCTTCAATGAGTGGAGATGTAGAGAATCCCCATCTTGGCGTTTTTCCTCCAAATTGTCGCTTTAAATTATGTGACCATATTTTATTTCCATTTTGGGCGTTCAAGGCATAGATTTTACCGTGAGCACTTATGGCAAAAAGCATATTCTTTTCTATGGTTGGAGTGGAACGTGGTCCATGCCCTCCCATTGAGTCGAGATAGACTTCATCGGATTGAAAACGCCAGATCTCTTTCCCTTTCGATATATCAAAGCAGTAGATGAATTCCTTTCCATCCATAGTATCCATGGTATATCCACGTCCCTTCGCAATCGAAATGCCAGAGAATCCATCGCCAATCGGAACTCTCCACAGAATTTGTGGACGATTCACTGACCATTCCGTCAAAAGGTTAGTTTCATGGGAGACACCATCCCGATTTGGACCAAGCCACTGGGACCATTCTAACGCTGAAGTCTGGTGATTTTCAGCGTGGGTGTGTATCAAAACACTGAGAAAAATAAATACAAATATTTGTGCGAAAAAGGGTTGTTTCATTACTTATATCTTTCTTTTTTCCTGCTGGTCTAGGTATAGCGTGAATTGCGATATTTCATATCATAGAATTCGGGTAATAGTTGGTCGACTTGAAGCAATCCTTTTCGGGTTAATATGACTTGATCTTCAGTGAACGTCAGCATACCTTCACCCTGAAGTTTGCTATAACCTGCTGCAAATTCCTCTAAAATGTTGACGCCAAATTTTTCTAGAAAATATGTTGTTTTAATTCGACCAAGTTTAAGCTGTAGAATCATCTCACGGATTAGTTTTTCTGATTTGCTGGTTGGTAGCGCGCGTCCTAGGGGAAGATGGTTTGCATCCAGAGAGTTGATGTATGATTTCCAGTCGGTAAGGTTTTGAAAGTGAACACCATTGATATGTGAAAAGGATGCAACTCCAGTACCAAGCAGATCGCTGCTGTGCCAAACAGCATTTCGATACACAAAATGAGACGGCTTGGTTTTCTTAACCATAGTGTAAGCGCTTGAAATCTGATAGTCTGCTGCTTCAAACTGTTCAAAAGCGAAATTATGCCATTCCCTTTTCGTTTTCCAATCGGCAACTCGCGTTCCTGCATTGTCATTACCGAGAATTTCTTTAGAGTAAACGGTGTTGAATGGTAACTCCATTTGGTAAACTGTGATACTATCAGGGTTTAGATCAATAGTCCGTTTGACTGTGTCCTTCCAGCTTTCCCATGTTTCACCAACCATTCCGGCAATCAAATCGATGTTTAACTGGTTAAACTCCAAATCGTGGATCCACGGGATTACTCGATAGACCTCCTTTGTTGAATGGGCCCTGCCATTTTCTATCAAAATGGTATCATTTAGGTTTTCAACGCCAAGGCTCAACCGAGTAACTCCGATCTCACGAATAGTTTGTAATTTGCTTTGTGTCAACGTTCCAGGTTCGCATTCGAAAGCAACCTCTTGGGCGCTTTCCCAAGACATCACTGATTTGAGTCGTTTTGCAAGCTGATCTAAATGCTTGCTGCTAATATAAGATGGTGTTCCACCACCGAAATAGACGAACTTTAATGACCGTCCTTTTACGGCTTCAACCTGACTGTAAAGTTCAACCTCTCTTACCAGTAGATCAAGGTAAGTTTCAATCTCAGAACTATTTTTATCCACGTATACCCGAAAATAACAGAATTTGCACCGCTTTCGGCAGAAAGGGATGTGAAGATAAAGTCCGAGATCTGTGTCTATATTGGGAGGAGACTTCAGGACATTTTCAACTTTTGGCAGATTCTTTTCCGACCAGAATGAGTAAGGTGGATAATTTGAAACAAAAACGCTTCCAATCTCTGTCTCCCGTGATTCATTTCTTGTTGTTGCCGGTTCGGGTTTAGTCGCTTCGACATTTCTATCCATAGTATTATTTCTCCCCAAAACAGTATAGTACACCATTAGTGGCACCTATAACGAGTTTACCTGATGCCACGCTTGGAGATGCGGTAATAGGCGATCCGATTGTGAATTTCCAAACAGGTTCGCCTGAATCGATTGCTAACGCGTAAAGATTTCCCGCCGATGTACCAAAGATGACGCGGTCATCCACAATAACTGGCGAGGACTCAATCTGAGATTTGGTTGCGTAAGTCCAAATCAGGTTTCCCGATTTTGGTTGCAGTGCATGAACTATCTTGTCGCGACCTCCAACAATAACGACATTTTCTGTCACGGCTGCTGAAGCATAGAACGGAAATTGCCTTACTGGATGCTCATACCTCCAGAGAATTTTACCTGCCTTCAAATCAACTGCAATCACTTGATTGCCATATGTTCCCATATAAGCATTGTGGCTGTATATAGCAGGACTGGCTATAACGTAATCGCCTAAAAGAATCCGACAATTTTCAACACCATCTTGGGTGTTGATTATACGCAGATAACCATCGCAACCTGAAACGGCCACAAGATTATCCACAATCGCAGGTGTTCCGTGAACATAACCTTCAGTTTCGAACTTCCAGATCAAAGAACCAGTCTTTGCCTCAAGACAATACAGGTATTGGTCGTATGAGCCAAATAGTACCCGGTCATCGATAAAATTGGCTGATGAAATAATGCTAGCATCTGCCTGGAAAATCCATTTTTGTTGGTTAGTTTGAATGTCAACCGCATGAAAAATGCCCTGCTCATCACCAAAATAAATAGTATTTTCGGATACAGACGGCGACGATTTTATTTCATCTGTAGCCTGATATTTCCATTTGACTTGACCTGTGTCCAGGTTGACAGCATAAAGATAACCATCTAACGATCCAACGTAAACGATACCGGCATATATGGCTGCGGTCGACTCAATTGCGTCCTCTGTTTCAAATGTCCACAACAACTCTATATCAGCAGGAAGTTTACTCTTAGCAACTCCTGTTAACTGTTGGTTTCCGCGAAAGCTTGGCCAATTAAAACCATTAGAAATTGGTTCACTATACCCAACGAGTAAAGCACAAAAACTTTCCACTATGATTGTACAAAAAACGATCTTAAAAAGTAAATTTTTAAGTTTTTCCATTAAGTCAGATCTCAACTGCATCCTTATACTGTTTACTGTGAAGCTGGTAAATTTCCACTCAATATAGATCTATCCAGCATCAAGGGTCAGTACAGACCAAGATAGTTATCAGATTCCCATTTGCTAACTGTATTGTGATATTGACGCCACTCTTCGTTTTTGACCTGTATGTAATAATCAGCATATTCAGATCCCAACGCTTGTTTAATGACTTCATCAGCTTCTAAACAGTCTACAGCTTCTTTTAGCGATCTGGGTAAAACACCAATCTCACGCCGCCGAAGTTCATCTTCTAAAACTTCATAGAGGTTATCGTCATTCCGCTCCCCCGGGTCGATCTTGTTTTCAATGCCGTCCAAGCCTGCGGCAAGCATGGCTGCCATTACCAAATAGGGGTTAGCTGCGCCATCTGCCGATCTGTTTTCAATTCGGCCCGGTGCAGGAATACGTACCATCTGTGTACGATTACTGCCGCCATAAGTGATATAAACCGGAGCCCAGGTTGCCCCCGATCGGGGTGCCCCACTAATCAGACGCTTATAACTGTTAACAAGGGGATTGGCTACCGCGGCCAGAGCTTTAGCGTGTTTAAGAATACCTCCCATAAACCAATAAGCAAGCTGTGATAATCCATTTCTGTCCTCTTGGTCAAGGAACAGATTTTCTTGATTTTCCTCGTCCCATAGACTCATATGCAGATGTGCTCCGTTGCCAGTCAAGTTAGCAAATGGTTTAGGCATGAAAGTTGCCAGTAGACCCTGTTCCTCAGCAATTGTTTTTACCATCCATTTATAGAAGGTATGCCGGTCGGCGGTGGTTAGGGCATCGGAATAGACCCAGTTAATTTCGAACTGGCAGTTAGCATCTTCGTGATCATTAGCATAAGGGGACCAGCCCAATTCTTGCATGTATTTGATCAGAGTCATCATTACGTCAAGGTTTCGGTGTAATGACTGCAAGTCATAGCAAGGTTTTTCCAAAGTATCAAGAGAATCCCACGGCGCGTAACGACCATTTTCATCACCTTTTAGTAGCATAAATTCTGCCTCAACGCCCACGTTGAAAATATAACCTTTCTGTTTAGAATTTTCCAACTGGCGTTGCAGAATAGTTCGGGGACAATAGGGCCATGGTTGATCATTCACCTGCACGTTCCCTGTCACCCAGGCCACATTTTTGCGCCAGGGAACAATCGTTAGAGAGTCAAAATCCGGGATACTTGCCATGTCAGGATCGTGCGGGCCTTGCCCCATTTCTCCGGCAGCAAAGCCAGCAAAACCTGCTCCTTCAGTTGCCATGTCGTCCAAGTGGGTTGCTGGAACCACTTTTGCTTTTGGAGCTCCACTCATTTCTACAAAAGAACAGAGAAAAAACTCGATACCGTTTTCGTTGACGAGTGATTTAACTTGATCTAGGGTCATGTTAGTCTCCTTTATTTAGACGATTGTTCTTGCAAGGTGTTTAAAGCCAATTGGCCTATCAGTGTTATGTCCCATTCATATCCAGCCTCAATAATAGTATGCCAAAGGTACTCGCCCAAGGATCTTGCTCCAATAACAGAAAACGCAGTTAAGCCAAGGATGTCTCGGCGGATAATCAACTGGATTGTTTTGGCGAAACTGCTTTGTTTAGCTGTCATATCGGGGAATACCAAAGGATGAAAGTCTAACCCACACAATTTACTCAGTAGTTCTTGACTATCAGGTCCAACTATCATAATCTCCGATCGTCCGTGAGTAACATCTGTGATTGTGATAAATTGATTTGATTCTTGAGTTGCAGCCATCAAGTTTTCTATAATGATTTCTTCTTTACCAGGTAAAGTGCTGATGAAAAAGATATCGTTTCGTAGGCGATAGATTTTTACATCCATGACCGAAGTCCCGGCGTTGATGGTAATCGTAGGCAGATCTAAAGTAGCTGTCAGAAAAGCGTGCGCTTGGTTGCCCTGAACCATTATTTTGCCGTTTGGTGATACATCAGCAATTGCAACTCTTTGCCGAGCAGCCTCCAGTTCCTCTTCTAGTGTGGTATAAACTTGGGAAATTTTCCAACCTTGATGTTCAATTAACTGTGCATTACATTGCTGGGAAACCGAATGCAATGGTGTTAATTTAATCGGTAAATTTGACATTTTCAGACATCCTGCCGTGCGCCTACTGGATCGTAAAAAGCCCCATGATGAACACAAGCCCTTTCTAATTTTTCATTCAGGTAGATTGTAAACGAAGTTCCATTCTGGTTACCCAAATCTGTTGGCAACCAACAGAGCCCAATTGCCTGGTTCAAAGTAGGACTAAAACGGCTAGAGGTAACCCAACCAATGATTTTTATCTTTTTGCCCGGTTTTTTGCTTACGATCTGGCTGCCTTCTTCAGGGACAATATCAGGACAGTCCATCTTAAATCCAACTAACAATTGTTTGGTGCCTTCAGCAGTGATCCGTGTAAAGGCTCGTTTGCCCAGAAAGTCGGGTTTGTTCATCTTAACTATCCATTCCATATTAGCTGAAAGCGGATCAGATAAAGCGTCTGTATCCTGTCCCACAATAATGTGTGCTTTTTCTAATCTAAGTATTCGTTGCGCTTCGACTCCGAAAGGCAGGATACCGAATTCCTCTCCAGCTTGCATCAAAGATTCCCAGACGTGCATGGCATAGCCAGATGGACAATGGATTTCATAGGAGAGTTCGCCAGTGAACCCAATCCTCATTAATCGGCACGGAACCCCCGCGACTTCAGCAATGCGAACGGACATGTAGGGGAATTCATCGCTATCGAGGTTACAGATGGTTAGCTTGCTCAGCATTTCTCGGGATTGTGGTCCAGTAACGTTGAAAGCAGAGAAGACCTCAGTTAAATTTGTCAGATGGATACCATTCCCCCAACCTGACTGTAACCACCATTGTATCCACTCAAAGATGCCCGTTACTCCAGAGGAAGTAGTACTCATGTACCACGTTTCATTACTCAGACGAGCGCAAACACCGTCATCAAGTATTATTCCTTCATCATTACACATCACACCGTAGCGAACCCTCCCTAAACGAAGTTTACGCCATTGATTAACGTAAATGCGTTCAAGCAAATCGGGTACTCCTAATCCAGTCAGCTGTAACTTGCCTAACGTGCTGACATCAATCAGACCGACCCGTTCGCGTACAGCCAAAACTTCATCTTTAGGATTGCTATAATGTTCGGGGCGTAGCCACAGCCCTGTTACCATCATTTGGGCGCCGTGGTTTAAGTGCCAATTATGAATTGGCGACAATTGTACCGGGTCCATGTTTTGTCCAGCTAAGGTCCCTAGAGCTATCGGCTCTAGGGGAGGCCTGGCGGTTGTCTTACCGGTTTCCTGTACGGTCCAATTGTTGGCATGAGCACAACGGTGAATAGTATTCATTGAACACATCTTCCCTTGGCAGGGGCCCATTGAAACGGTGCTATACCTTTTGAGCAGTTCAATACTTTGATAACCTTCCTCAACTGCCATTTCTATATCCTGATCAGTAACATCTTCGCAGAAACAGACAAATTGTTTCTTCCTACTTGGGATGTTTAGGTGCGCAGACGTACGGATCGTTTCATCGGTAATAGTGGGTATCTTACATAAAAGGCCATCTGTTTCAGAATCTATGGAATTAAACGCCTGCAAGCCCACTTGTTCACCCTGAGCGATTTGTTGATCCAATGCATGTGTACCTGTTGCCCGCCCAGTTACATAGAGATGGGGAGGGCTGGTTATCGGCAGTATTTCTGACCTTTCTTTATTGTATTCTGTTTTTCCGCCTGCCATGTAAAATAGTTCAAGCGCGGGGATCCAGCCGACACTAATGGCGATTAAATCGCATGCTAACCACCGTTTAGTTGATAGATCGATCTTGCCGTTGGAATCAAGCTGTCCGATTTTCGCACCCTTTACTGATTTTGTACCAGTTGCGTCTAGTATCGTATGTTTGTAAAAGGTAGGTATATGATCAGTAACTGATTCGTTCAAATGCAAGCCACTACAATCTTTCTGAGATCGTTGATCGACAATGGCAACCACTTCGAGGCCAGCAGTTCGGAGATTCGCTGCCACCCGCCATCCATCTTCATTAGCTGTTACAATCAGAATCTTTTTCCCCGGACAAACGCCGAAAAGGTGGAGAAGACGTTGTACGGCACTACCTAGCATCACACCTGGCAGATCATTATTTCCAAAGACAAGAGGCATTTCATAAGCACCGGTAGCTATGACCAAAGATTTGGATCTGACTTTGAGCAGACGAGTTCCCCGAGTAGCCGACAGCCAGTTGTCTTTATACCATCCTAGAATGGTAGTGTCAGTAAAGACAGTAACATTTTCGTGTTGAGCCAGGGATTCTAAGAGGCTGGGTAAGTATGAATTTGGATTGTACCTTAGGTGACCACCTAGGGCTGATTCACCATCGAAAAGCATTACCCTTGCTCCCTGTTTGGCAGCTGAGAGCGCTGCACTTATACCAGATAGACCACCGCCGATTACCGCAACATCAGTATGTAGATACTGTTTATCAAATTTGCCTGGTGGTGTGTTGGGATCAACCTTACCTAACCCGGCTGCCTGGCGTAACATTCGTTCGTAAAGGGGCCACAATGATGGTGGATGTATAAAGGTTTTGTAGTAGAAGCCTACAGGCATTAGCCGTGATCCTGCTTGAGTCAGGGAAAGGAGATCATAGTCGAGTGATGGCCAAGCATTTTGAGATCGAATGTTCATTCCAGGAGTTATCTCCCTTCTGCAGGCTCGAACATTCGGTTCATCACTAACTTGCACCAAACAATTTGGGCAATGACCAGAACAACAGAGAAGTCCGCGTGGTCGATGGTACTTAAAGGAACGACTTAGGATCTTGACATCTGCGGCCGTTAAAGCTGAAGCAATTGTATCGCCTGAATAGGCAGTATATTCTTGACCATCAAAGTTAAAAGTAATGGTGGCCGAGCGGTCAACAGTTTCCCCTTGCTGTTTGGGAATACGATTGGATTTTGGTGATGGAATTGCCTGCAATTATGATTTTCCAACAATGGAATTTGGCTGCCAAAGATATGTCTTGGTGACTTGATTAGTTTGCGTTTTTCGTTCAGCAAGAAACCAAATCCCACAACCAGCGTTATGATACCACCACTCCGTTTGCATGTCCATTCTGTTATTACGAAGATAGAGGTAATCAGTCCATTCTGCATCGTTGCAAGCAGAAGGGTCTTGAGGACGTGGATTATATTCTCCACCAAAACGGAATTCACTGGCGTTCCGATTCCCACAGTTAGGACAAGTCAAGACTAACATCAATTATTCCTTTTGAATGGGGTTAACCGCTGGTGATAGAGATTATAGTCAACAACATCTTTTATGGCTTGTTGATCCAAGTTCTTTCCAAGAAAAGCTTGAAGCTTGGCAGAGATCTTAACAGGATTTTCCAATACGTCCCTGTAACTTACAAAGAGTGTAGATATTTGACGATCATCCAACATTTTTTTGACCTGATACAGCTGTTTGGCAAAGATTTGGCTCAGACGTTTGTCTGAAGGATCTCCTTCACTCCGACCTTGATTTTCAAGCATCTTGCGTTGAGAAGCAAGGACCTCATCGAGATTACGTTCCATGAAGACAACTTTGTAATCCAATTCAGGTGGGAGACAAGATAATAGATGGGAAATGATTTTTATGGCTTTTCCTTTGGCTTCAGAAAGCCATGAGTTGTCGATGCGTAACCCCTTGACTTTCTCAAATTCAAAATAACCTTTTGGATTACTGATGTCGGCTTCACGTAGTTCGTCTGTTATACAGGGTAATCCTCCTGTTTGCAGCATCTGCATCATCATTGAGGTGCCAGAACGCGGTAATCCGGAAACAATGGTGATGATTTCATCATTTTTAGGTTCTAATTGATTCATTTGTCCTTAAATTCTGTTTTTGCTGGTTTTCGATATGTTTATGTTGATCAATGTTTTGACAATGGGTGGATTTCAGAATTTCGGTAAATTTGCTAAATTGAAGTGCGCCTGCTCCGGCTTAATACTTGATGGATGAGTGTTATTTAGTGTCCCACTGAGGCCGCTCCCTTTTCTCCTACTAGTTGGTTCTCAGCGAATCGCGATAGCCTAAAAGGCAAAATCAGTTCTGGGATCTTGCCCGTAGCGATTGATTCTGCTAACATTTTGCCGGCGATGGGAGACGCTTTGAATCCATAAGTTCCCCATCCTACGTCCAGGAGGAATCCATCCACCGGAGTTGTTCCCATGATCGGACTGTAGTCAGGAGGCATTTCGCAAATCCCCGCCCATTGACGTAAAACACAAACCTTGTTTAAGAATGGAAAAAGTTCTAGTACGTGGCCGGCTATGCTTTCAAGAGATGAAAGTGAGCCTGCCATTGAATAGGAAGGGAACGGATCCACGCTGGCTCCCATCACTAGTTCCCCACGATTTGATTGGCTGATATAAACATGTAAGCTACCGGAAACCACTACCACATCAAGAAAAGGTTTTAACGGTTCAGTTACGCAAGCTTGTAAGGGAATAGTCACCAAAGGGAGCTTGATCCCAACCATTGCCGCCACTGTTGAGGCCCAACCGGCAGTAGCGTTGAGAACAATTCCAGTTTTAATCTTACCTTGATTTGTTTGTACGCTTGTTACCTTCCCGTTTTGTGTGTTGATACCAGTGACTTTAGTTTGTTGATGTATATGGATTCCATGCAGGTCCGCATGATGGGCAAATCCCCAGACAACTGCATCGTGCCGAATAATCCCACCAGGTGGATGATAAAGCGCCGCTAAAATAGGATAGCGGGGGGTTTGGCTGACATCCAAGCAAGGACACAGACGAGAAATTTCGTTTGGCCAGATAAGTTGCGAATCCACACCTTGGATTTGGTTGACTTCGGCGCGACGGCGCATGGTACGTACAGCACCGTCGGTATGAGCAAGAGTTAGGTGCCCCCGTTGACTGAACATCACGTTGAAGTCTAGCTCATCGGACATCTGCTCATAGAGCTTTACACTCTGATTATAAAAACTAACTCCTTCAGGTGTAAGGTAGTTACTTCGAACGATAGCGGTATTACGTCCGCTGCCACCAGAACCGATGTAGTTTTGTTCTAGGACAGCCACATTATTGATCTGGTGTTTTGTGGCTAGATAATAAGCGCATGCAAGCCCATGTGCGCCTCCGCCAACAATCACGATATCATAGCTATCCCGCAGTGAGTGGGAATGCCACATCTTTGGCAATAATTTTTTGCTGGTGAAGGCTTGACGGATGAGTTTCAGTGACATTTGTTGATTACTTTAATTGTAGTTAACAAAAATGGGCTCAATTTCTTTTGGCGGTTATTCTCGCCTTTGCCAGCCTGGACCATCCCCAAAGACACGATTAGTTCCCACCAACGGAATGCCACAAATCATTGATGCTTCCAGGTTCAAGGCACGAAGATCCTCAGGATCAAGGTTGTGTATATTGGCTTTCCCACAAGCTCGAGCCAGAATCTGGATTTCTGATGTCATGGCCTGTAAAAGATTAGCTACCCGTTCTGCACCTTGGTCAATCTCAAGACGTTCTGTCAGTTGAGGATCCTGCGTTGTTATGCCAACAGGACAACGTCCAGTATGACAATGATGACAGTGATACGGTTCGGTGCCAAGTTGGTGGTAATCCTCGATATGCAGGGGTTTATTGCAATTAAGCGCTATTAACGCTGCTGTGCCGATATAAACTGCATCCGCTCCAAGTGCCATGGCTTTTGCTGCATCTACCCCGTGCCGAATTCCGCCAGCGATAACGATTTGAACTTCACCATATAACCCAATGTCTTCCAGCGCTGCTCGCGCTTCACAGACGGCAGCCAATGTGGGAATTCCGGTATGTTCTTGGCAAATTTCAGCTGAAGCCCCAGTTCCACCTTCCATTCCATCCACTACGATCACATCAGCCCCAGCCTTAGCTGCCAGCTTAACATCATCAAACACACGGGTTGCTCCCATTTTCACAAAAATTGGTACTTCCCAGTTAGTAGCTTCTCGTAGTTCTTCGATCTTTATGATCATATCATCAGGTCCCAGAAAGTCAGGATGCCTAGCAGGACTACGTTGATCCACTCCCAAAGGCAGGTCCCGTTGTTCTGCAATTGTATCCAGCACCTTTGAATCCAGCAATAATCCTCCTGTGCCAGGCTTGGCACCTTGTCCAATTGTTAATTCAATTGCATCCGCTGCTTTCAAATCGTGAATATCAAAACCGTACCTTGATGGAAGAACTTCGTATATTAGGGTTTTACTATGTTCTCTTTCTGCCTTTAACATTCCGCCATCGCCGGTTGTATTAGAAGAACCAACTATATTTGCTCCTTTAGCAAGGGCAACTTTAGCATTGTAAGAGAGTGCTCCCCAACTCATGCCTGTAATCATAATAGGAATATCAAGTTGAATTGGTGTATTGGCAAATCGAGTGCCAAGTATGGTTGTTGGTGAGCAACGCTCGCGATAACCTTCCAATGGAATCCGTGTTAAGGTACAGGGAATAAAGGTCAAGTCGTCAAATGTCGACCATCGCCTTTCACGGAGTGTTCCAAAGCCGCGGATGCGGTATCGTCCTAATTCCGCTTTGACTTGGATATCTTCAATGACCTCAGGGGTGAATATGTCACTCTGTCGTAGCGGTTGATAGTTTGAGCTAACTTGTTTAGACAAAGTTGATATCTCCTTAGTACTGAATATAAATTGATTTAAGCAGGCAGTCGCCGGACAAAATTCAGAAAAGATTGATACTACTTTATATTTTTATGGCTTATTGTTAACTATAATGCTTCTCTCCATATTTCTCGCTCTTTTTTATTAAAGTTCCATAGTTTGCGTCCAGAGACAATTTTTTTATACTTATGAATATCATTTGAAAGATACTGGTTTTCCTGTGGTAGATGATTGGACAAAGTGAGGGTGAGAAAGCGAAGGTCCTCTTCAGTTGGTTCTTCAATGACGGCATCATTTCCAAGTTCGGCGATTTCCCCACCCACAAAACAGACTGATTCATACATTGAATCTGCAAAAGCTTCACCAGTGTTACCGCAAACGATTATGGTTCCTTTCTGTGCCATGAAACCCGCCATGTACCCACAATTACCGGCAACTAGAATGAGTCCTCCCTTCATCGAAACACCTAAACGGGCTGCTGCATCATTATGAATAACCACTGTTCCTCCACGAATTGACGCAGCGGCGCCATTGCCGACACAACCTTCGACAATAACCGTGCCATTCATCATGGACTCGGCTAATCCCCAACCCGCGCTTCCTTTGACCTTTACAGTTGGCCCATCGATCATGCCAGCACAATAATAACCAACACTACCGTCAAAGACGATATCAACGGGTTGCAAAATTGCTACTCCCAAATTGTGTTGTGCCTTAGATTCCTTGACAAGGAACTCAGTTTCTCCCTGATTGATGAGTTGCTTAATCTGAAGATTTATATGGCGGGTGCTTTGACCTTCACAAATTATTTCTGCCACAAGCGTATCTCCTTTGATTGTGATTCACGAACAGTGTAGTTTCCAGGAAAGACAGAACGAATTGCAATTTCTTCAGTTGCAATAGCAACAAAATCATCGGTTTCCGTGAATAGAAGCGGTTTAAAGGCAAAAGGATCTTTAGCAAAGCCGATACTATCCGGTGTTGAAACAAGGTAGCTGAACGAACCATCAAAGTCAGTAATCGAAGCTTCTAACACTTCTTGTAGCACCATTCCTTTTGACAATTGATCAGCGAAATAGATGCCGATGATTTCGGAGTCGTTTTTGGTGTGAAACTTAGTACCACGTTGTTCGTAAAGCCGACGCATAGTATGGTAATTCGTAATATGTCCGTTATGAACAATAGCAAGATCTGCATAACCATATGCCCAAAAGGGCTGTGAATGGCTTAAATCAACGCGACTTTCTGTTGAAAGACGAGTGTGTCCTAAACCGTGTGTACCAGTAAAACCAGAGATATTGTAAGTAGATTCCAGATTTTGTGGTGTGCCGACCTGTTTAACCACTTCAAGTTGAGTTCCAAGACTAACAACTTCGATGCCTTGATTTAAAGATTCAACAAATTTTAAAAATGACATAGTATCTACCTCAAGATTTATTACAAGGCGAAGATACTCAGCTACGATTTTAACCTCATCTATCGAACCAAATTCTTCCAACTGTTCTACTATGAAAGTGGCTTCTTTTTGTCTGCCAAGTTTAATCCGCACCACCATCCCTTTATTCCTCTTCTGCCCGTACAATGCCACCCCAGCAGAATCGGGACCTCGTGCACCTAAAGCATTCAGCATTTGGAGGATAGTCTCTCCAACAGAGGTCCTGTTTTTGGTCTTATCTAAAAAGCCAACAATTCCACACATGCTTTTTTTACTCTCATCTATTTATATTTAGTAAGCCTGTTCATACAATTTCAACAATTCGGTTTCGCTAATCGGGCGCGGGTTAAACTTCCCTGTCCACTGGCTAGACGCTTCCTTTGCCAATTGGGGCAAATCCTGCCTATCAATTTGGCAATCTCTGAGTTTATCTGGAAGATTCGCTGCCGTTTTTAATTTTTTTATCTGTATAACAAGGTTTCCTCCAGCCTCGTCTTGTTTTAATATATGCGAACCTGAGGCAATTAGCAACTCGCGATAAAGTCTTTCCACCACGTGACTGTTAAAAGCAATCACGTGAGGAAGCATCAATCCAACGGCCACCCCATGGGTAATACCATACCTACTGGTTAAAGGGTTTGCACAGGCGTGTGCAGCACCAAGCATGGAAGACTCAATCGCCATTCCAGCAAAATGTGCACCCAACAACATTTCACCACGTGATTTTGTTGTGGAGCCTTCACGCAATGAGAATTCGAAATTTTTCGACAACAAATACCACGCTTTCTTAGCCAACATCTGGGAGACATAGTTCCGCTTGGTAGTGACATAACTTTCCACCGCATGCGAAATGGCATCAATTCCTGTGGCAGCCCCAACTTTTTCAGGCACGGTCTCAGTCAGATTCGGATCAAGAATCACGGTTCGAAACCGGGCTTTTTCATCACCACAAGCCATTTTAAGATGCGTTCCATTCTGAGCAATCAGTGCGTAAGATTGCGCTTCACTTCCTGTACCAGCTGTGGTTGGAATTCCAATCGATGGTAGCATTGGTTTGGTTGCTTTACCAAATCCCCAGTAGTCTTGCATCACACCGCCATTAGTGAGCAAAAAGTTGATACCTTTAGCACAATCCAGGGTACTACCGCCTCCCAAACCAACAATAAGGTTAAGATCTTTATATTGTTTGGCAAAAACCGTACCATGTTGAACATGTTCAACTGTCGGGTTAGGAAACACATCATCGAAAATAACAACATCGAGCTTAGCTTTTTTTAAAGAGTCAATAGCTTTGTCTGCTATCCCTGCCCTTCTAACCTCTGGGTCAGATACCAATAAAGCAGAGCTTCCATTCAAATCTTTGGCTAAATCCCCCAGTAATTCTATCTTGCCTTCTCCAAAAACAACACGTATACTGGGCTTGAAATCGAAAGATTGCATTATATTAACAAGGTAGTCCCGCCACCTTACCTTAAACTGACGCGACGACGGGTTGCTGAAACTCTAGTGGAGATGTTGAACGCTGGAATGCACGTTGTCGGTACAGGAGTTCGAACAAATTCCCTTCATGCGGCTGATCCCAAGAAATTTTGTTGGTTGGGATTTGTCCTATATTAAGGCGCTCGATGTCGGTACAATGAAGAAGATCGGCGATAAAAGCTTTGTCATTGGTAATAGCTGTAGCCACCAGTGTGGATTCGATCTGATCCAGAATCTGTGACTGCGGTGTTTCAACCACACTCACAAACGGGAACAAGAATTCGGTGTTGGCTAGTGGGTGCTTTGGATCGGTGCAGTAAACCACCATTGGTAACATAAAAGTGTATCCGTCGACTTCAACTATACGATCTATGCCGAATATTTCAGCGGTAAGATCAATCGCACCTTCTATTTTAAGTTGGTTGTCGATCATCTCGGAAAGTTGGTGAGCCATCACCGGATTAGTAAAGGCGGCCAGTTTAGCTTGGGGATGATCCAGTGGCAATGCATCGATCTGGCTGAACCTCTCTGCCAGTGCCTCTGCTACTCTTCGTCCATTGGACGACAACCATATACCAGAGGCATTGATACAGGACCTACCGCTGTTTTCGGTGGTAGAGGCCACCAATAAATCAAGATGATTTTCCCAGTTGTCGATAGCGTCTTCTCCAATTAAGATCTTGCTCCAGCCGGGACCGTGAATTTGAATGCGGGGATCGGATTCCCACGGCGCGACGGTCGATTGTCCACCGTACAGCATGGCTTTACCCGACCGGAGCAAAAGCTCGGTGGCACCAGAATGGTTGGTTGGATAAAAACTGAAGGCTTCAGGTGGACAACCCGCTTTGATCAAAGCTTGTGCCACCCGATATGGTGTCCATGGTTCCGCGCTACCTGGTTTTAGCACCACTGGCACTTTCAAAGGTATTGATGGCAGCCAAAGCGAATGGACTCCCGCCGAATTACTGGGCAAGACCGCTCCGAGACTATGAGTGGTGCAAATATAGCCAAGTGTTCGACCATGTTGCTGCCCTGATCCTCGGTCAAGAATGTCAAGATCAAGTCCCCGTGTCAGTCCCCCTAGTACATCCTCCATCTGATCCAAAACTGTGAATATTTTGTCCATGTTTCTTCCACAAAGGGTTTTAGGCACACCGGTTGAAGCAGAAAGTTGGTCGATATAGTCTGAGGGCGATTGGGATTGATCACCGATGGGTAAATTGTCATAAATGAAGTGTTGGCCTGCATGCTGACAGATTTTGATTAAATCTTGGACAGAAAAGGGATCCAATTTCCGTTGGTTTTCCATCATGGACATGAAATCACGAGCAATCAACCCCGGATTGGCCTGACTAACGACTGCCATTGGTTCTTGTGTTTGGCTGTGCGGCAGTTCAACCTTCGATAGACTCTGGTAAATCTGTCCGGCTCGCAGAAGCGGAATGTGCAGCATCAAGTTTTCCTAATAAACACCGACTGAAACGGTTTCTTTTAGTTCAGAGAAAAGGCGGAGATCCTGTACACCATCCCATGGGAACTGTTCAGTCGGTTCAGCTCGTTCAGCTTCGTCACGCTCCAAAAAGCGAGGCATAAAGAATTCTTCCGTCAGCGTGGTCAGCATGACACGACCTGTTTTACCGTAACCAACAGTTTTGTGTGGATTATTAGGGGTAACCAGTTCAATGACAGCACGAGGATTGGGGGGATAGTAGACGATTGAATAATTATCCGCTGGATCGAACGGTTTAGAGTAAGCTAAACCCATCAATGTATTACCGTAAGTTGGAACGAAGTCAATACCTGGGACTAACTCTTCACGTGCAAATCGATGAAACTGGGCGCTCATCTCTGTCCCGCCACAGAAGATTCCTTTGATACCAGCTTTGTTGAGCGAAATCTTCTCGCATAATGCTTCAAGAAGTTTAGGGGTGGTGAAGAGACACTCAATATTGTCATGAGCTCTCAGCAGTTGCAGGGCTTGGTGAACGATATGATCCCGATAGGCTTCGAACTGATGATGTTTGCCTTGCTTGATCAATTTACCCACCCAACGAGGATCAAGATCAACTAGGAAGCAAATCCCACCCCGAACCTGTGCTAGATGTTCAACCGCCAAGCGCAGTCGGCGTGGCCCACTGGGACCCAACATCAGCCAATCACTACCGTGCGGGAATGTTTCGAAAGACAACCTTTGGCTAAACTGTTCGTAGTCAATCTGGAAGTCCCGAATGCTGATCCTTGATTTGGGTAGCCCTGTTGACCCTCCTGTTTCAAAAACGTAAATTGGTTGATCAGCAAGGGCCTTGGGGACCCACCGCCGAATGGGACCACCGCGTAACCACTCATCTTGAAAATGTCCCAGCAACGTCAGATCATTATAACCATGAATTTTGTTGCGTGGGTCGAAACCAAGTTTTCCTGCATACTCCAACCAAAACGGCGTGCCCTTTTCTGGATCAAAATGACAATTGATGACATGTCGAACCTGCTCGTCCAAAGCGCGTTGGCAGTCGGCAATCTTAGTCGTCAGTTGTTGATTCTCTGAGTGCATCAATTGTATCCTTACTGGTTTTCAATGGCAAACAGCTTGTTGCGACTAACTATGTATAGCACGCCGCTCTTAGCGACTGGGGTTGTGTATATGGCGCTGCCCATGTTGACTTCATAGAGCAATTTTTTCTCGTTTGAGGCTTCTAACACGGCCAAATCACCGTCTTCATCACCAATATAAACTTTGCCATCTGCTACGAAGGTCGAGGCCCAGATAGCAGCAAAGGTATCGTAAGTCCAGTAGTGTTGACCTGTATCGGCATTTAGGCAGTAAACGAAACCACTTAGGTCGGCAGTGAAAAGCAAACCGTTTTGGATAGCAACAGTAGACATGGTTCGGTTGTAGTCTTTGTTCCCAAAATGCCAGACCCCTGCGGATTCGGTTACATCTCCTTTTTGAGTGGCATCAATTGCCCAAAGATGACCAACCCCCTCTCCATGTTCTGGATCTTGTCCAACAGCGATGAAAACTTGGTTATTGTGAATCACCGGCGTTGAGATAATGCTGTTGCGCGTCCCACGACCGCCAAGTTCCCAGACCGATCCCTTGGGGTTACAGTCAAATTTCCAGATCAGTTCTCCAGTTTCCGGTTCTAAGGCATAAATTACACCGTCACCACCGGGAAAGACCACCTGTGGTTGCTGGTTTATCACTGCATAGGCTGGGTTAGCCCATTGACCATGCAAAATATTTTGTCCTGGGGATGCATCCTCCCAAACCAGTTCGCCAGTTTCTTTTTTCAAAGCGATAAAACTGGGAGCTAACGGCGACGGAATGTGAATATGCCCTTCGTCGACGCCATTGCTAGTTTCGACAAACAGCAGGGCTCCAGCCCCAACGGGTGAGCAGGTGGCAAGATTATGTGGGAAGACATCGAGTTCTTCCATCATATCGTAGACCCAGATGATATCACCGTCGATCTTACTCGTTTCAGCTTCCTCGGTATACGGACCATCGTTTTCACCATCGAGAAATCCTTCGGTATCAACACAGACAACTTGGCAACGGTTGGAAATATAGTAGAGTCGATCACCTTCAATATAAGGCGTAGAACAGATTCCTTGCTGTGGCCAATCGTTGACCCGACCTGCGGTTAGCTTGGTATGAGTGGATTGCCACAAAAATTGTCCATCCGATTCATTAAAGGCCGCAATCACACCTCGATCTCCGGTCAGTTTCGGATTGTATATGGTTTGATTGTTAGTGCCGACAAATACTTTTCCACCATGAATGATGGGACCGGCATAGGTCTGCGACCCAAGTTGGGTTACCCACTTGATGTTCTTTCCTGTGTCTGGGTCCCACTCCGTCGGCAGATTGGTCTCGTCGGAGACTAAGTTTCGGCTGGGTGTAAATCCCCACATTGAGGTTTCAATCTGGTGATGATCGGCAAGAACCAAAGAGGTAGCTAAGATGACAAATAAAATGTAGATTGCTGATTTAAGAAATAATTCCATTCTGTTTACTCCGTCCTTGTCACTTTCAAATTATCGTAGTAGATTTCCGCCGCGGAATAGCCATAAATACCTGGACTACCAGTTTTATTAGGTAGGGGATCGATTGCTTTGATCGTCCATTGGTTTGGTTCAGGATCGCTTTTCTTCCAAACCTTGCCCAAAACAATGGCTTCTTCATTGACCAGGTCAACGTCAACACGCATTTTCATGGCATACCAAACATCAGTTTCCCACTTAAAATTGACCTGTTTGGCCATCCGCAAGTCCGAAGACCAAGATCTCACCTGCAATCGCTGGTGAATCCCTTGCAGGTCAAGTATATATCGATTGGCAACTAGCCCCATGTCAGGCAAGCGCCGTTTATTCCTTGTTCCCATTAGGTCAATCTTCACAGTATAATTGCTCATCGTTGGTGGTCCTAGAAAGACGACTGAACGATTCAGCCCCCGTTTGGCTAGAGTCTTAGCTAGGATCTTATTGTCACCTTGTTGACGAGCGAAGAACTTACCTGTTGCTCCAATCCAGTGGGTTGGAATCTTGTTTTCGGCTACTGACTCGAAGTCTTCTGTCCAAGGCAGAGGAGGGATTATACGCACACGTGCAGAAGTTGTAGCATCACCCAGGGTGGCGAAAACCGTGCCTGCCTGACCTATGGCATTTGGGCTAATTGATAATTCACCAGCAGAAACACTGGCATCTAAATCTTTCACTGACCATGCAACATCGTTGATATTAACCGATTCATCTCCAAACACAGATAGTTTGAAATCCTGCTTTTGGCCTGGTTTCAAAACTACTTCTGCTGGGGTAAGTTGCAGGGTGACTGATGTTGTTTTGGTATTGCCCAAACAGTAGATCCTATCCTCAGTAGCGAAGAAAATTCGTCCATTCGAAATAGCAGGCGAGCCATAAATCTCTGCGGCTCGATTCTCAGCCTCGACGGACAGTTCAACGGTGCTGAGCACGTCCGCGCCACTTGGCCCCACTTTTAAGATGTGGAAATGGCCATTGACCTCCGGTATATAAATCTTCCCGTCAGCCCAAACGGGTGAACCTTTTCCCACTGTGCCGATATTCTGTATCCATTGTTCCTCTCCAGTTTTGGCATCGAGGCAATGAATGTTGGCTGAATTATCCACTAGGTAGATTTGTTTTTGGTGTAGGGCTGGTGAAGTATAACCAACTTGACAACCGTCAAGTCGCCAAACTTCATGGGTCCTGGTGACATCACCTGTTCCTCGCCCATCAATGCAAACTACGCGTCCCATGGAAGTGTTGTCAAGATTTTCCTCGCTGTGGGCAGCATAAATCAGATGTCCATCTGCTACAACCGAGACATTAATTCCTCGCTTGCTCAGCTTAAATCCCCAGACTTTCTTGCCCGTTTGCATGTCCATAGCATAGATAGATCCGTCTGCATTGCCTGCCACCAGTAACCGTCGACCATGGATAGTTGCAGCCACAGGCACAGAGTAGGTTGTATCCTTGGGTGGCCCACTTGGAGTGGCAACCCAAACCACATTCCCGGTATTCTTATCGAAAGCGAAATAGCGATGCCGGGTTGCAGCTTGACCTCCCCAACTCGCGTTCAAGTAACTAATAATGACCAGATTGCCATCAATGAATGGTGTATGTGTCCGGCCCCCATAACCTGAAATCCGTCCGAATTCTTCCGTCAACGAATGAGACCACAAGATTTCCCCTTCAGCATTAAAGCAGTAAAACATTCCCTGCACACCATGGACGTAAATATTCCCGGTTTCAGGATCGCCAGCAGGACTTGCCCAGCCAACGCGATTAAAAGGAATGGTAGTGTGGAAGACATTGAATTTGTGTTCCCATACTTTTTCGCCGGTTTGGACGTGGAAACAAGCAATGTGTTCTTGCTCGGTGATATCTTTTCCTGTTCGACCAAGAACATACACATGGTTGCTGATGACAACGGGTGTGGAGCGACTTACAAAGTTTGCTTCCCAAAGTAAGTTCTTTCCATCTTTCGACCATTCAGAAATCAAGTTTTCTTCCGAAGATGCGCCATTTTGACTTGGTCCCCTCCAATGGGGCCAATTGTCAGCAGAGCCGAAGTTTGTAGAAGCGAACAAGAGACAAAATGCCCAACGCAACATTTTAAATTTCATAAATTTCTCCATCACTGCGAATTTCTGATTGAGTAAAGAGCTTGATAACTACGAAGATATATGGCGCCGTTCGAGATAGCGGGAGAGGAAGCGATGGTTTCATTAATGTCATTTTGTGCGAGGATCTCAAACTTCCGTCCAGCTTTAACCACAGTAACTAAGCCGTCTCTTGAGGTCAAGTAGACTTTCCCGTCTGCATAAACTGGGGAGGCACGATGTCGATTATTGTGGGTTCTTTGCTGGTAAATTTCCTCGCCTGTTTGGGCATCGATACAGATCAAAACACCATTTTCGCGGCAAAGGTAGACTAAACCATCGTGGATCAGCGGCGAAGGTACGTCAGGCGTATTGTCATCGCGACGCCAAATGTGGCCTTCATCTGTGTCGGTGATGTTCCCTTTAGCATTGGGGTTTAGGCCTAATACGGGGCCGTTCTTAGCGGAAGGGACAACGATCAATCCAGGAACAGCGGCTGGTGAAGCAACGAACCGCAAGGAGGGATTATAACGGTCTTTAAGATTGAGTCCGCCGCACCTCCAAATTTCACTGCCGTCACTCAGGCTATGGGCACTGACATAGTCCGCACCATGCGAAAGTAGAAATTCCTGCTCGTTATCACGGTACAGAAATGGAGAAGCGTAGGAGTGTTCACACTCAGAATGCGCATCGCTCTGGCGTTCATGTGCCCAGATTTCTTTGCCCGATAGTTTATCTAATGCTAGAACTAACCCAGCTGTCTTGTCATCTTTGTTACGGATGTTGCTGTGAATTAACTGTAGATACAGCCTATTACCGTCTACAATCGGTGAAGATGCCATGACAAAGTACATGTTAAACTCACCATACCATTTCTCCAGGTTTCCTTTCCAAATCTGATTGCCATCAAAATCATAACAACCAATGTCACCAGTACTGAAATATGCCCAGACGTGTTGACCATCCGTACAGGGTGACGGTGAAGCCGAATTCCCTTCACCACGCCTGACATCACGGTTACCAGTCCCCAGTTTCTTTTTCCACCTTGCTGTACCATCGGTACCAATGCACATCAACAGCAGATCTTCATTGTTATTACCAACAGTGGTTAGGAAAATTTTGTCTTCCCATATGACGGGGGTAGATCCCGCCTGTCCAGGCAATTCCAGCCGCCATCGCACATTTTTTGTCTTGCTCCAAGTATTCGCGATATTCGACTCATCGCAGACACCATTGGCATGAGGACCACGCCAAGTTGGCCAGTTGTCTGCTACTGACTGTTGGGCTATGAACAGAAAAAAACCAACTGTCAAAATCAAAGTATATTTCAATAGTACTCGTTTCATCGAACCTCTTTAACCCTTATCCACTATCTATTACCAATTTTATTTTATAACATATATTCAGACGCAATTCCAAGCTGTTTGGTTCAGGTTTAATAAGGAAATGGATGAGGGTGTCCAATATAAGTTTTTTCACCTCGAAGCAGAATTTTTTCAGGATCCTCCTTTATTACATTATGGACATTGTGAGCCTGATATCCAAGGGTCATACTTCGGCGGGACTGGTGATTCCTGTTTTTATCCGAGCCATGAAAACAGGAATCATTAAATAAGAGTACTCCACCTTTCGGCATGGGCATTGGCACTGAACGATAGTAAAGGTCAGATTCGTGGAAACTATCCTGCTTGGGACGTCGGGTACGGTTAAACGGTCGCATGTGACTTCCTGGAACAAGACGGATACAGCCGTTATCGAGAGTAGATTCCTCCAGGTAAATAATTACCGTAATCAATAGATGATCATACGGTTCCTCACCGCTATGCCAAGGTACGGGAAATGATCCGGCGGGTCTAACCATCAAGTGATTGTGTTTGTTTGTCAAAAGTTCAATATTCGGTCCCAGTATTCCCTGTAGGGCGTCCAGTACAATCGGATATGATGCGGCTTCTAGATAGGCCGCATTACGCTCAACTATTTTAGATAAACGACGAATGTCAGTTGGTGTCCGTGATTTTGTGGATTCCCAGATAATAGGTTCGACTAATCCGGAAATCTGCATATCCGTGACGTCGTTGAGCCGATCAATTAAATCGCCTGCTAATAGTTCAGGCAGTCGATAAAAACCGTTATACCGAAAATACCAAATATCCTCTTCACTTAGTTCCATTTTTCCACATTCGCATATCAACCAGCTGTAACTAAACGGCTATATTAATGCCTATCTCTCCTTATTGTTAATGCAATCTGGGATTCATCAAATTAGGAGATTGTTTCTAATCATGGATTGGTTCTTCTCTTTTCAGATAATTAGGAACATCAAATGAGAATATGCTATAGAATGGTAAAATAAAGGGCGTTAATCTATACTTTCTCAACAATTCAAATCTTAAATCGGTAGTTAAAAAGATCAGCGGTTCGCATTCCAGTTGACTTGGTCAAGCGGTTTTACGGATTCCGCACACCGAAACCCGAAGTCATGCAGTGCTGCAGTCGGTTCGAACCGACTGCGCGAAGTGACGCGGATTAGTTCGGCAGAACTTGTCCATGAACCACCACGTAACACGCGTAGCCCCTTCAATTTCTTTCGATCCGTTCTAAAAGTCTCGTTAAATTCCTGCATATTTCGTCCACAAAGCGGATTCCGTTTTGGACTGGATTGATAGTAATTCTTTTCGTATTCGTCCAGGCACCACTCGTAGGCATTACCAGCTAGATCATATAAACCATAGCTATTTGGCTGATGTGAGCCGATGGGTGTAGGTACAGCCACACCGTAAGTGGCCATGGATGGGTTTTCCCGGTTACCCCACGGGTATTTGCGGTCAGGGACGCCACCCCGCGCGGCATATTCCCATTCTGCTTCGGTTGGCAAACGCTTACTTGCCCAGATAGCGTATGCCATCGCATCGTCCCAAGTTATCCCTATTATTGGATGATTATCGGTTCGAGCTGATTGTGAAACCTGGTTCCAATTGGGCGCAGTGTGACCAGTGGCACTAACAAATTTCCTGTATTGTCCGACAGTAACCTCATTTGCGTCGATGTAAAAAGCATCAAGGTCAACCTGATGAATTGGTCTTTCATCGTCTTCCCCGTCCTCTGACCCCATTTGGAACTGGCCAGCTGGTATCAGTACCATCTTGGCTCCGTCTATCCCAATTTTTGTCTTAGGAAGAGAAGCCGTATCAGTTGTTGCTTTTTGCGCTTCAGGTTTATCCTTTCCACAACTTAGTATCGAGAAGCAAGTTATCACAACCAAGAAACTGCAGATCAAAGCTAGGTTTCTTTTCACAATTTCCGTCTCCCTCAGACGCTTTTCGTCTCTTTTCCACACATTAGAAATTCTACCCTTGCGTTCACTGGATTATACTGATCAATTAACGAACTTGGCTATTGAAAATGGATGTCCGATGATCCAAACATGCTGATTGATCAAGACTAAGTATGTGTAAAAGTCACCTGTTAGCGGGTTCAAATTCGGACATCTGTACAGGTTCTTTTCTTTCGGCGCTGCACTTAGCTGCTTCAATCACGGCCATCGTGTGCCTGACGGATCGACCGTTGGCATCAGGTTTCTGGTTTGTCAGGCAGCAATTGGCGAATTCTCTAATTTGCTCCTTCATTCCATCGGACGCACTTCCTTCTACCAACACTTCCTTGCCATTCAAAATCAATTTCTGACTGGTTGACATGATTGATCCCTGACTACCGATAATATATTGATCATGCGCACCAGTATGGCAAACTACTGATTGTGAAAGAACGCTGACTGCACCATTCTGATGGGTCATTATTGTAGTATAAGAATCCTTTTGTCCTTGGTATAGTTTTGTACTCTCTGTTCCTGTTGCGTATACTTCTACCACCGGAGAATCCAGGTACCAAGGTAGAATGTCATATTCATGTGGTCCAAAGCAATAGAGAACACATACTCCGCCAATCTCTAGATCGAGATACCATTTCTGATAATTGTTTCCTCGCTGACTGGGATCGAAATAGCTGAATCGCCGACGCATTAGATGCCCCACTCTCCCGATAGTGCCATCGGCGATGAGTTGGCGGATTCTTAGATTCACTGGATAATGCCGCATCACTTGTCCCGCCATCAGGATCTTGTTCGATCTGTCACAGGCATCTATCATCCGGTCACAATCCGCTACGGTCAAGGCCATTGGTTTTTCGACCATCACGTGTTTGTCTGCTTCTGCTGCCGATACAACCTGATTAGCATGAAAGCTGTGAGGTGTACACACGTGCACTGCTTGAATGTCAGGGTTGGTTAATAGATCTTCTAATTGGTTATAAGCCTCGGCTCCGTATTTGACAGCGGTTTCCTCTGCCCGCTTGGGATCAATGTCCATCACGGCCACCAGTCGGATATTCTCCAGATCTTTAATAGCATTGATATGCGATTGAGCTATCCCGCCTGTGCCGATAACACCAACGGATAAGACACCTTGCATCTACAGATCCTCCTTATTTAATACGACTTTTTTGAGTGGCAATGATGTTGGATAAATATCAAGCATTCTCAGTAGTAATTACGATTGCGATACTTTTTCCCATCGGCTAGGGTTGATTCCTGGTGCCTGATCAGTCATATTCGGAGGCTTGTTGCCTCCATGGAAATCCCAATGCCTTGTATTTCGGTTAGCGAACAGGGGACGAACTATATCTGGTAGTTGATTCAGGTCTTCCACATTCCAGGTTTCAACTTCCTGAATCGGCCCAGCCCAAGCTGGACGATAGGCAATAGCCAGCATTTGGCGGGCATAATCTCCTATGTTGGGATAATTCCCATGAAAAATCCGATGATTAATTAGTATAGCTGATCCGGCAGGGGCAGGAACCATCACTTCCTCTGGATGAGATTCGTAACGTTTATAGGGATTGGCATCGGCATGCATAGAAAGGTGGGATCTGGGAATTACTCGGAATGGTGAAACTTCCGGTGTCAGATCTTCAAGATAGTAAAGCACCCGAACCATAAAAGGAACACTTCCTTCATAGCCGAAGATTTGAGATCCATACGGTTGCCCATCGGTGTGTAAACTAATACCCGGATGTCCCGGTTCGGAACGTGCGTATCCATAGGACATAAAAATAATTTGATCGCCAAATAGCTGACTCAGGAAAGTTAGGATTTTGGAATAAGCAATCAGTTTGGTGATTTCACCACCGAAAAACTGGATGTTAGGGCAGGCTTGTTGGTGGATGCTGTAATCGACAGGATGTGTTTCCAATTTTGCTGTTTCTGATCTAAGTTGAACGACCAGTTCAGCGGACAGTAAGGTGGGCCATACCAGGTAGCCGTCCAGTTCAATCTGGCGAATCCTCTCCCCAAGTGTTAAAGTTGACCAATCTCGATTATCAATTCTTGGTGTGTCCATGACAACCCCTCACTGCCTCAGAAATTGCTAAGATTGTTGCGTTAACCGACAACTAAGGAATTTTAACCGTTCTTCCTAATGTTCTGCCAACATGCAGAGTTGGGCTTATCAGAATCGTCTTAATCCCTGAATTTCCTGAGTTGATTTGGTGTTTCCATTTCGATTCTATATAGAAATTGCAAACGGGGAAAATTTAGCTTTTAACCTCCGACTTGGGGTCAGTGATAAACATGGAAGGTTGATACGGCAGAAACTGACCCTGTTTTTCGTACAGGTGATGATATTTCTTTACTTTTTTCTCATCGACGGAGACACACAGACCGACACCTTTTGGCGCTTCCCAGTCAGAACGGCTAGCGATAGGAAGCGGCTCAGTTAGGATGTCATCCTGCATCATCTCAGCAGTCTGCTGGTTGCCATCCACCAGATTTGGCAGGGAAAGACAGACCTGATGGGAAGCAGCCGCCATCAATCCCAATTCACCGTGCGTGTGACGACAGACACTTAGTCCTTCCATGTGTGCTATATGACTCAAGCGATGAAACTGGGTCAGTGTTCCTACCCAGTTGCTGCTAAAACATAGAACATCAGCCGCGCGTTGACGAATAATTTCATAGACATCACTCACCCGCCATAAGCCTTCATTGGCTGCTAGGGCAACAGACGTTCGGTTTCGCACTTCGACCATATTGCGAATTGGGTCGGGCCAAACTGGTTGTTCGGCAAAATCTATCTGGTAACGATCGAATTGGTTTAGGTAGCGGACTGCCTGATTAACAGACCAGGCTCCATTGGTGTCAATCCGGATTTTGCAGTTTGGGCCAATTGTTTCCCGTAGGGTGGCGATCATCGGCATTTCTGCTTCGAAATCAAGACCAACTTTGATGTAGAAGACAGTGTAACCCATTTTTAAACCGCGCTTGGCTTGAGAGGCAACTGAATTGGCATCACCATAAGCCAAATAGTAGAAGTAATTTACCGATTGCCGATAGAGACCACCAAACAGGTTGTAGATTGGTTGTTGGCAGGCCTTACCAAAGATGTCCCATAAAGCCATGTCAATGCCAGCGAAAGCAAAATTCCCCGACATTTCACGGTGAAACCAGTGGGCAGTAGCAAAAAAATCATGCGCTATTGCTTCTCGGTCGAATGGGTTTCGTCCGGTGAAAATCGGAATAGTGGACACGATAATCTGGTAGATGCTCTCCACATTCGGACCAGGACAACTCTCACCCCAACCAACAATGTCAGTATCAGTAGTAATTTTGATTAGTACAGCCGTAACGCCATCCCGTTGCACCCGAGTGCTTGTTTCTCGGTGTTTATAAGGGACACTGACAATAATCGGTTCAATATTGGTGATTTTCAATTTTGATTGATCCTGCTGTTCGCTACCAGTTTTCAACTCTGGCTTACCAGAAGAAGTCGGTTAATCTCTACAATCTTTGATTTCAGGTTACGCATCTTTTTTAGGTTATCATTCTATCACATTCCGATGGTAATGATGACATTATAATTAGTTCTAGATCTAGATGATGTAAATAATGTGATTCGCAACCGTCATACTATGATAGAATCATTAAATTAACCTTAGTTGAACCCAGAAACCCAATTCTACAGGGTCATGAAGACGATCCTGTTCCTGAAGGGCGCGTGTGGATGAAAATTGCGTTTGGTGCTTCTAAGTATGGGTATAGAATTGGTGATTTGCCATGAACTACGAGGAGTAGGTCTCCCAATGGAATTTGGAAATATATGTGTTGGTCGTATCGCTGAAATTGGCAATGGCTGAGTGCAGGACGTTTTGCTATGCGAAGAAATGAACATGAATCCAAAGAACTGCAAAAAATTAGGTATGGCGTTCGAATAAGTTTTATGATTTTAGCACACTAAGGAGTCCGAGCATGGATCAACCTAAACAAGATATACCTGTAGCGCTTGGAGGCGCCCCTGTCTTTGTTCAAACTGGTGGTTCAGAAGGGGAACTGGATCAGTGGCAACAAGTTACCGAGGAAGAAGCACAAATTGCCTACGATATGACATTGCGAAATGAACTATCTGGCGGAACATCAACAGTTCGTGAATTTGAGGAGACGTGGCGCAAGCGCTTCGATTCGCGTTTCGCCATTACAGTAATTAATGGAACGTCCGCTCTACATAGTGCAATGTTTGGTCTTGGCGTAGGTCCGGGAGATGAGGTCATTGTTCCCACTTATACATGGATTTGCTCCATATCACCAGCGCTCATTTTGATGGCGAGACCGGTGTTTTGCGAGATTGATCCGGATACGTTGATGATTGATCCGGAGGATGTATATCGTCGTATCACGGATCGTACTAAAGCAATCGTCGTCGTCCATCTTTGGGGCAATGTATGCAATATGGACGCTTTGATGAAACTAAGTCAAGAAACCGGTGTCCCCATTATTGAGGATTGTTCTCACGCCCATGGCGCAACTTACAAAGGTCGATTGTGTGGGACAATTGGACATGTTGGTGCTTGGAGCCTACAGGGTAGTAAACCTGTCAGTGGAGGAGAAGGCGGAGTTGTGGTGACAAACGATGTTGACATTTTTGAACGGGCGTGTTTAATTGGGCAGGTAAATCGAGTTGCAGGTCTTGATCTAATTACTGAAAAGTATAAGCATCTTCAACCGCTGGGGCTAGGGATAAAATTTCGAGCGCATCCACTTGGTGTTGGAATTGCTGCTGTACAATTACAAAAACTGGATGAACTGAATAAGAGGCGCCGTGACTATATCCGGACAGTTGAGTTGGGACTTGCGGATGTGCCGGGAGTAAAACCTGTCAGCATCTATGAAGGGGCTGAGCCAGCTGGATTCTACGGTTTCCCAATTCATTATGTGGTGGAAGAGGTTAGTGGATTATCAAAAGAGAAATTTATTGAGGCCCTTCAGGAAGAGGGGCTTCGTGCCCGAAGCAACGGGTATCCTTTACTTCACCAGTTACCACTTTTTGCTGATGGTTTTGATATTTTTACTAAGGGGCGTGGACCACTATGTACTCCTGAGATGGGTGGCGACTATCAAGGTTATCAGGCGGGCGACTTTCCCATTACAGAAGAAGTGTGCTCACGATTAATATTCCTGCCAGTTTTTAGTAATCCCGTTGAAGGTGCTGCTGAACGGGTTGTGGCTACCATCAGGAAAGTAGTGGCGCATGCTGAACAACTAGCCGTGAAAGATTAGTCGCCATTGCCGAATGAATTCGATGACATTACCTATTTCGGTGACAAAAATTATTCGTAGAACATGGGAGAAGATCAGTTTTAACACGGGTTTTCTTATTATAGCTTTGGATCTGTTTTGTCATTCATTACGTATTGTTCCAGTGCTAGACCAACCCGTTGAAAGACATCGTTCCAATCTCCAATTGTGTGTTGTCTAAACAGCCTCATACAGGGATACCACAGCGTGTCATTTCTGTTTAACATCCATCGCCAATCTGGCATGTATGGTAATAAAGTCCAAACTCTTTTACCTAAAGCACCAGCTATATGTGCCGTTGTATTAGATGTAGATATAACGAGATCTAAAGCTGAAACCTGCGCAGCGAAATCATCTAAATTCTGTAACGGGTCTATCTCTTGATCGTGATAAATTCTTAGGCCGGTTACCGCTTGAAATTGTTCTAATTCCGGCTCAGTATCTCCGTACTGTAAATTGATGAAGTGACAATCCCGTTGCGAAAGAATGGATGTCCAATCTTTCAACGCCGTACTTTTGGATAATGTTTGTCTTTGTTTGATGCCAATACTTTTCCATGAGATGCCAACCAGTATGTTGTCATCAGCTAGTGATTGGTACCTTTTTTGAATCTGTTCAGACTTTTCAGCACAGGTTGTTAGATAGGACTGCCTATTCTGTTTGAAACTGTCTTCATCGGTTCTGAGCCATTGGCCTAAACTACCGATTGGAATTTGATAATCAATATCAGAATTCAACAATCGTGAATTTGGCGGATTTTCCCGAGGTGCAAATTGAATTTCAGGAAAAGATCGTTGAAAAAAAGGAACTAGACGCTTTTCACATTCGACAATGATATTGGTGCCGATTTTTTTTAGGCTATCAAGCAGATTAGCAAACATGATTTCATCGCCGATTCCTTGTTCTGTCCAAACTAATAGAGATTTGCCGTGCAGGTTTGATCCATTCCAAAGGGGCTGCGGGAAATTCCTTTCACCAGCAGGAGAATTTCGACATTGCCATCGCCATTCGTACTCTTCCCAACCTTGATGGAAATTTCCTAATAGCAATAATATTTGTCCCAAATTGTTATGAGCTTCAGCGAAATTAGGCTGTATCTTGATAGCTTTGTGATAGGCTTGAATGGCT
>DTUY01000144.1 GCA_012963885.1 Candidatus Poribacteria bacterium
AAGTCAACCAAATCATACTGGGCTTGGCCTGTCTCGGGATCAATCACCTCGGTGTGCCAGTGGCCTGTCCCCTCTCGATTGTAAATGGCCACCACAATTTCAGGGTTCCCGTCTCCGTCAACATCGCGCACTGGATTCTGCATCACCTGCAACCGTTTGTCTTTTTGATTGACACCAGGTTGGATAAGCCGCGACCAGACAACCTTGAATTGGTCGTTGTCATCCCAGCCAAAAACATCCATATGCAATTCAGAATTGGAGAGCATTACGATTTCAAGGCGCTTGTCACCGAAAAGATCATGGGCGCCAAGATAGCCGTAGGCACGTCCACTTTCAGCTTCAGGGTGTTGGTATGTGCATTTTTGCTCTAGTTTGCCAGTCTCTAAGTCAAGCATCCACAAATCGTACCAGGGGGTAAATGCCACCTCGAGCTGGCCATCAGCATCAAAATCGGCCACGATTGGGTTGGCCACATACATAGTTGGAATAGGATCGGTTTTCCAGCGTTCTTGCCACTGGCCAGATTGATACACTAGCAATCGCCCGTAAAGTGGTATGGAATTATTACCTCTGGCCTCGAATCCAGTATCGAACTTGAGCTGTTGCAGCCCTAATACCGCTGGTAGAAAATAGCCAATGTTAATGTGCTCTGGTCCCGGCACAACCACCTTCTGCCCATTCTCCAACTGATACCATGGGTCGCCCATCCCCCAAGCTTCGACAATCGAACGGCAAAGGTCGGGGTTCAGTTGCTTCTCGGGGACGTTAGTTTCACTCGTAAGCGAGTCATCTGGATACAGTATGAAAAATCCTTCTCTGGCACTGAGCTTATATTTCCATTTGATGATGGGGCTAGAAATCTTACCTTTGAGCGGCGAGTGGCCTGTCAGCGCAGGGTCGCGTCGGTATTGAAGCCATTGGCTGTCAGACTCAGATTGACCAGACTCCGCGAATTGAAATGCAACGCTAAGGTAAAAGAAAAGCACAGCAATCGACATGACCAATGGTTGCACGACGGTGAAACAGTATGTTTGCAAATTAGTTACCACGCTTGCTTGCCCATACTTTAGTAACGTTGTTAACAATGATCAGAATTTTGAAATTCGGTATCCAGGCCGCTCCGGCTTGAACAGATCCGGATTCAAGCGCACACCAAGTCCAGGCCCCTGTGGCAAGCCTATAAAGCCGCCATCAATCTCGACCTCGACGTCGATCAGGTCTTTGTACACCGTCTGAATCTGCGCACGTACGGTTTCCTGATAGCAACAATTCGCCACCGCCGCACCGACGTGTAGCCCAGCAAACAGGGTCAACGGACCGGTGCAATCGTGCATACTGACTGGTACATTGTAGGTCTCAGCGAGATGGGCAATCCGCGCAGTCTCCGAAATGCCCCCAACCCAGGTTGGGTCGATCATTACGTAGTCCGCAGCCTGGTTCATCAGCACAGAATTGTAGTCCGCACGGCTCAATAGCATCTCGCTCACTGAGATCGGCATCCGGCTCTGACGGCGAAAATCAGCCACCGTGTCGAGATTGTCCATCTTGATCACATCCTCCAGCCATAGCGGCTGCACCTCACGTAGCGCCTCGGCAATCCGCAACGCCGCCGGCAACTGGAAGTGCGCGTGTCCATCGACCAAGATGTCCAGATCCATCCCAACCTTGTCACGTATGTCGCGCAGGGGTTGCACAGCTGCCTCGATCGCGCGATGCGGAATCCATGCCGGACCGTATTCAATTGCTGCCTGATCGAAGGGCCAAACCTTCAATCCGCTGTAACCCTGACCAACCAGTTCCTCGGCCAGGGCCACAGGCTCGTGGAAAAGTTTCCACGAGTCACCCAGCGGCCCCGGTTCGCCGATCGTACCAAAACCCGGCCAACCCTTGCGCCCAGTCGTACTGGGCCCATATTGCGGATTGCCGCAGCTGTTGTAGACCAGAATCTTGTCGCGCACGGGGCCACCGAGCAGGCGATACACTGGTTGATTGCAGACCTGGCCGAAAATATCCCAGAGAGCCACGTCCAAAGCCGACAGAGCGCGAAGCTCAGTGCCTCGCACACCGAAATTGGCCGCTCGTTCGTAGAGGAAACGCCAGTGTGATTCGATCGCTAGGGCATCCTCGCCTAGCAGTCGACGTGCCATCCAGTCGTGCAACATCGCCTGCACCGCTTCGGCACAATAATAGGTTTCTCCGTGGCCGACTATCCCTTCATCGGTATGGATCCGCACCAATAGCAGGTCGGGGAAGAATTCCAACACCTGCACACTCTCTATTGCAGTGACGGTGACCTTGCCCGCGTCGAGCGGCGACGGGGGTAGATGGGGTTTGTTCGTCATTCAGTGTCCTTTGGGATTATCGCACGTGCACATCATGATACCCAACCTAAGCATATAGCGGCGAGATCCTCCCGAAAAAGACTACCTGCGGCAGGCAATTAACTGTTGCTCCAACCGGGATCCATCCAACCGTAAATTTCAGTGTTGGTCTCTAATTTAACTCACCCTAACCGCCACCAGCGTAATATCATCGTCTTGCTCTTCATCTGCTGTGTAGGCTTCTACATCATTAATGATAGTATCAACGACTTCTTCTATTGGCATGTCAACTGAGATACTGGACACCACCTCATTCAACCGTCCTGATTCTTCGTACATAATACCTTTAGCGTTACGTGGTTCGGTGATGCCATCGGTCATCAACAACAACAGATCTCCCGATTCCAAATGTATTACGGTTGACTTATAAACGATGGAAGGTATCATGCCCAGTGCTTAGCTTTAACAGGTTCAACAACGCCATTGCGGATCAACAAAGAATAAGCGTGCTGACCTGCGTTAGCAAGGGTCACCTGTTTTTCCCCTGTGTCAAATTGGGCCAAGACCATGGTGACATTCATATCCTGTTCCATACTATCACATAAAGCCTTGTTAGTCTTGGACATAAGTAAATCCATACCAGTATCGAGACAACCTTAACCCGCGCATCATTGAATCAGGGGAAGAAGAGATATCCCGGCTCGTCTGAGAACCATCCGACCACGCCCCAGAATCCACCCATGAAGAAATCGCCAAGGATGAGTCCCAAGAAAAGTGGCAACAGCTTTCGATACGTGCGAATGCCGCCATGCTTGAAAGCCAGATATTTAATCAGGCAGCCAATGAGCATCGCAAACCAAACCCATCTCACGGTGCGCGTTGTGTGGGCTGAGGCATAGCCGATGGGATGGAACATCCACCACACAAAGTGACGGCGAATGAAAATCAGAAACATAGTGATCGCAAAGCCAACCGCCACAAACTGTATGCCGAGCCAGTCGGGGTCTCTGGGCTGGCTTAACACACTCTGTAACCGTCGAAATGGAATGGTCGGCATCGAACGCAACCGCCAGTTATTGAGGATGTTACCACCAAATTCGTGGATGGTACCCAACGCGGCAAAATAAGCGAGTAGCAGTCCAATAAATGTGCCTAGCAACAGACCCACCACCAGATGCTTAGGCGGGATTCGCACCGTTTCTGCAACCTTGAATCCCTCCAACTGAGCGGGCATCACGGACATGACACCCCGCATCTCCCCTGTCATGAAGTAGTAGTGCGAGAGCACCGTCAAGTTGGTCACACCGAGGTTGGCGGTTCCCACTGTCGCAAGCATGAAATCTTGAACCGAAAGCGGTCCGTGAATCCAACCCATTCCCGACTGTACACGCATACGAGTGAGCGAGATGGTAAACAGGCAAAACAGAATAAAGAAAGTCGCCGCCGCAAGCACGGTCATTCCCGCTGTTGTAGACCACACAATCAGAAACAGCATACTTCCAAGCCAGCCGAATACTGCCGCCCGATAGGAGAGCGGTTCGCTCGAATCGTCCACATGCCTTGTATCGACAAACGCGGTGCGAACGACATCTCGCAGGTGCTGCCACGCAAACCCCAATCCAAGCACGGCGATGGCGAGAAACGCACCGGTGCCTTGCTCTTCAAGAAATGGGAATCGTGCTAAACTCGAACTTCCACTCCAACCCACCGCCGCACCGAGAATTGCCTCAGCCTTGGTAAAGGCATAGAAAAATCCGCCACTGAAGGCAACATCAAGCGTCAGAATGTAGGAAATCCCAATCACACATGGGTAGAAGGATACCGTCGTGTATCCCATTGCGCTCCACGGACGCTCCGAAAAATACCGGCTGATGTTGAAATTCCTGTACTGGATGGAGGGAACTGATGGGATATAAACATGCAAGCCGTTGAGTCCGTGTAGCACGACCGGAATCAAGAAACCTACCCACATCAGTCTATTCCGAAAGAACCGATTGAAATGCCAACTCGGTTCGGCATTCATCGTCATCTCTAGCGGCAGAGAGACCAACGGGAAGGTCAGCTTCTCACGGTCAGTCCACTGTCGACGGATAATCACGTTCATGCAGAGAAAAATGAAATAGACCGCGAGCAAAAAGGGTGTCCACAGTACCAGCGGCTTTATCCAAAACGCCCACGGCACTCCCGCGCCTTCAGACCCTTCGTAGAATTGACGGATAACCTCGGTCTCCTTGGGACCGAACCAAGAAGGAATGGCATGATGAAAGAGTTCAGCATATTCATTTTCGGGCGTGGCATAGTAGTAAGGGGCAATCAGCGTCGGCAGAAAGAAATGCACACCGCCGATTGAAACTACGGGACCTGTCACAATCAGGATGCTGTAGATTAACAGCATTTCGGACTGCGTCAACGCCCATGCCCCTCGAATCGCCTTGAGCACAGGATTAATAAACAGCGAGATGCAAATCACAGCGAAGAAACCCGCCACAGAGGGATGGATACTGTTGAAAGAAGGGCTATCTATGACCAGTTCACTGTGTTGCGTCCAAAACGCCATGATGACTGTGGCGAACATCGCCAACAGAAAGGCGCGTACTGTTAGACCTGAGCATAGGGACTGTTGTTTCATTTTTGACTTTGTCACACTGTTTTGTCCCATGAGCGCGTAAAGGTGCTACTTCATATTCTTAATTCGCCCCACGTCGTCGTTAAACGATCTCGTGGGTCAACAGCCAATCCCTTTTTCAGCTTCTCCTTCTGATAGTCATCGTCGGTGGGCTGATAATCCAGATCGCTCGACCATACGAATACATCGTACTGATCAGTCAGATTACTGCCACGAGTCCAGATCATCATGACGTTTTCGCCATCTTGCAATTTATTGATAGTCCCCCATCGGCTCCGAAGTCGCCATCTCTGACCCACGCACAAGCCGGTGTATTATTCTCGAAGATGATATCGTTGGGACGAACGAAGGCGCCAGGATTCCCCGCAATCGACAGGAAAAGGCTTTGCCTTGCTTTGCGTGATTGTGACCAGTGGCCGCTGAAGCGGGAACGGCTGGGCTCAACCACCCGAATAAACTGCCTGTTCCTTGCCTTGTAGAACATCGATTCCATCAATCGTGTGGATATGAACAGACCTGACTTTGTGGGCCTCGTGATCCCAATTGCTCCTTTCTTCCCGATGACCAATGCGACGCAGCCAGGCCCAGAGTTCCGGATTGATTTGCGCGAAGTCACCATCCCAATAGGCGAAAGATTCCACTCCCGCCTCATCAGCTACCGACAACCACTTTGCCCTTATCTCTGGACCAAGCCTATGCATATATCCTCCATCGGCCAAGATGAACTCACCATGTGGCCAGGCCCAGATCGACAGTTCCAGCCGCTTGCCTTTCTTAGCTCCCACTTCATCCAGAACTCGGCGTACCTTGTGCATGAAGTCCGTCATAAAGCTAGCACGCACCTCGAGTAAGCGAACATCTTTAGGATCAACTTCGCATGCATCCCCACCATATTGGGCAGTAAATGCATCCAGTATAGGCTGTTCATAAGAAAGGAAATGGGGGCCACGAGTAAAACAAAGATTAATACCATCAGCGTCAATCAACGTTGTTGCTTCCCGAATAAGATCAAGCATCAACTGCTGGACAACGGGGAAAGCATAACTGGCTTTCTCTATTACAGTACCATCTCGAAGTACTTGACGGTACTCAGGATGCTGGGTCACAAAATCCTGGCTATCAATGCGACGCGGAATATTCCCTATGATGCCCATTCGGAACATCAGATCAAACTTGATGCCCTTTCCCATTGTATGAACATGGTCGGCCGCTAACTGTTGGGAATGATCCCGCGGGCAGCCAGTGCCCTGAGTGTATCCAAGGTCTGCTTTTCCCCTTTGTGATAATTGGTATGATTCCTCTCACTATGGGCCTAATCAAGAATGGCCGGCCAAGCGTCTTCGGCACGAAAGCGCGCTCCCGCCACGGTAGTGGGATAATTTGTTTTGGCTCCGTAGCAAACCGCCCACAAAACTCTACCTACGTCGGAATGACGGTAGGGCTCGACAAGAGACAGGATATCATCGGGATCGTTGAACTCACATAGATGAAAATAGCTGGCGCCATCGATACTAACTACCAGCTTTCGGGCGCTTGTGTCAGATCGGTCTTTTGTCACCTGGACAACTTCTTCATCATTCATGGGAACCAGCTTCACATAGGCGAAAAACATTTGCTTGCCCAGAATGCCATTTGACTTGCTGATTATCAAGTTTCGACCTGTCAGATCCGCATAATCAAAAAACACCTCCCGCAAGAAGGTGCTATTCTGTCGGTCAGCACTCTCCCTTTCATGAAATATGCGAAAAGCCGGTTGATCACTTAACGTTACTTTGATAATAGGATCATCATTATACAGGTGTGAGGGATTCCAGTAGGCGATGTAAATCCTATGCCAACCTGAAACATCAAGCGGTATAGTCAGATCGAGGGCATTTATGATGGATGATGCTCCGACCATTGTCCCCTTAAGTTTTTCTGTTTGATACGTTATAAGCTGCCACATACCTTGTTCCATCCTGTCAGACAGGGCTGTCTTCGGCTGGCAAGTGGCCGAAATTGGAGGTGCTGATAGCGAACAAGGACCTTATGGAGGAGGTACAGTTAAATTCATAGGGGATGATGGGTTTACTATCACCGCCAAAGGTGGAGATATTTTGGGTAACAAACTTGGTTGTACACTGGCTTATATCAAAGGCGTAGTCGGTGATTTCACTGTCCAGTATACTATCGAAGAACATACCGGTGATCCACCCACAACCTGGACCAAGGTTGGCGTGATGGTGGCACAGGATACCAAAGCAGATACGCCTTACGTTTTTCTGGCCTCGATGCCAAGCAATGATAAAGTTGCTCTTAATGACAAGGGAACCAAGCTGGTCACTCGTGCCGAAAGGGGAGGAGGAGCAGGCCCTGGAAGTAATGGCTGGACGCCACTGAAATGGCCGGTGACCTATAAATTGGTTCGTAAAGGAGATCTATTCACCTGCTCACTTTCGTTTGACGGTGGAACCGCTTGGCAGTCCATTGCAAAGGGTGACAAAAAAGATAATACAACCGTTGCCTTTAAGGGAGCGGTGGTTGTTGGAATCGCTATCAATGGGCACAATGCAGGTAAAACAACCGGAACTGCCCGCGTGACTAACATTACAATTCGAGGTGATGGCGTACCTGGAGGTTCCACCGCTGTTGAAGTGCATGGCAAGTTGGCTACAAGATGGGGAGATCTTAAAACCAAACGTTGACTCTCTCAATTTTCATGTCGCTAAAAAATCGGATGATCGTGTTGTACTTAAGTTTTAACTTAAATACAACCTAACTCCCTCAAGACTTTGTCAGAAATATGGCGGGCTGGCTTGCTCTTCAGAACTAGCTAATGATACCTATGCAACACCCGATGCTTTGTATGTACCGCCGCGGGCCTATCGTGACTCGTGGGGGTAAAGAGTTGACAGTAATTGGTTCAATCAAATCGGGCGCATGGCACCCAAAGTGGAGGCTTGTTGTATCAGCTTTTCTTCCATTATAATCATCTCTAAGCAGTACGTATTTTATTTTCGATAAAACTTTGAATTTCTTACCAGTTCTATCATGCTATTCCTTGTGAATCATGGGTTATTCATAGGGCTTAACATTTTAATCCCCCGAGGATTTTACAGTACCGGAGGTCGGCGGAATATAACAAGAATTTTAGGGGCTGTAAAGATGAAAAATCAAAGCCAGCAACTTTAGGCTCTAGCGGAGAGCCGATGCCGAGCGGAACATCAGCAATTAGCCGAGATGCGGGGTTGGTCATTTATGCAAAGGCTGAAAGCCGTCTTTGTGGCTCATTAAGCAGAAGGATTTTGTTCGGCAACTGGTTCGTTCGCCACCCACTTATTGACTGAAAGCCATTGCACCACTTGGAATATAGTGCACAGGTAGGTCCGGGAACTTTTGTGATAGCATAGCTGCCTGTCGCTTAATGGCTGGTATTTCACTTGCACTGTGCAGGCTTTCTATCACAGGCATGCCCATTTCAAGACATGCTATCACGATGAATTCACTCATCTCGCCAATGATTATGGCCTCTGCTCCCATATCTCGAGCTGCCTGGGGCATATGTAGTTGATTCTCTCCAAAACCACCAATCAAAAAAGCGAAACTTCGAATGCGTTTCTTATCATCACCAAAGATCCGACACGAACGGAATTTCAGACCATTTTTAACGTGTTCACCCAATTCATCGACCGACATCTCCTGCGGCAGTTCTTGTACAGAAAAGAATTTCTGTCTTGCCTTTGGACGGAGGCCTTCGATACCGAGGGCCAAGATAGCTTGATCAGGTACACCGTTTTTCTCTAGCGCATCCCAGTTGGAATGACTGCGATATACAACGATGCGATATTGATCGAGTAGTTCCTTTCTTCTATAGTTGGAATAGATATCTTGCTTGCCAGGGCCTTGATACCAACTACTTGTCTGTTCCGGTAACCAGATGCCTTCGTGACAAATGATCATGTTAGTGTTCTTCTTAATGCATGAGTTGATACTTTCCGTATGGATATTCCAGAGGCAAGCCAAACCGGTCACTTCGATTTCAGGGTTGCCATAAACAAAACCCAATTCATCGTTTGCGAGTCCAGTCTCTTTAGGGGAAATCTCTTCAAATGCTTTGGCTATCTCGCTAGCTTTATACATATAGTTTCCTTGTCGAACACAGTGTTAACCAACAGTTTCTCCAACTGATGTCCGCTAGATGATGACAATGGCTACGCAATACTTAAAATTGCTTATGTCATTGGGGTAATTATTGATACTGACCAGTAAGGCCCACTTCTCAGCTGAAGCCAGAGAAGTAATTAGTAGAAACAAAATCCAACTAAGTTTCCGCATCAAGATAACCTACTCTTTTTCTTTTCAATGGCCCACGCCATTATCAGCAATGTCCCCATTGTGTTGACAAAATCATTATATTGGAGGTCCAATCAGAAATCAAAACCTAAATAGAAAAGAGGTAGTCGAGAAAATATGGGGTTATAAGGAAAGAGACTAATGAAGAGAAGAAAAAGGGTACCAGCTAGGGTTGCTGATACCCGCCTGATTACCCC
>DTUY01000145.1 GCA_012963885.1 Candidatus Poribacteria bacterium
ATAGCTTTTCCGTTCCTAAAAGTTGCTGGTTCCTAGCCAGCGCCGTCCATGTGATACTTAAACGAGAAATTTGGCAGGAGTTCAAGAATGGGAGATTTAAACGGTAAGCATACACCCATAATAACAGATTGAGCCAAGTCAGAAAGAAGCCAAGAAACACCACAAAACGCCCATGCCAACACCAGAACCATTTTCATCAATAGGCGCTCGGTCACAACGTCCTCATTGGCGAGCAGTCTTGGTTGGACTCATTTTAATACCGGTCAACTGTTATTGGATCACGTCTATCGAAATGGTGCAATATTTCGCCCAGCCAACGACAGTCTCGCTCATCTTCACGGTAGTTTTTAACCTGTTTGTCCTGACCTCGTTGAACCTGTTGGCCAAACGATTCCTCCCTTGGTTAGCCTTCTCCCAAGGCGAGTTGCTAATCATCTACGCTATGTTATCGGTTGTATCTGCAATTGCTGGGGCCAGTTTTATGGAGATTTTAGTTCCAATCTTGGGACATGCTTTTTGGTTTGCCACCCCCGAAAACGATTGGAAGGATCTTTTTTGGAGGTATATTCCTAAATGGCTGTCGATGGATAATAAAAGGATACTTTCAGGATATTACCAGGGGGATTCAACACTACATACTGCCCAGCATCTCTTGGGGTGGCTAACTCCGGTGATGAATTGGTTTGCATTTGTCTTGGCGTTGCTTTTGGTCATGATTTGTATCAATCTCATTGTTAGGAAGCCGTGGACCGAACAAGAGAAATTGGCTTACCCTATTATTCAACTTCCTTTTGCTTTGACAAGTGAAGGCTTTTTCATCAATAAGACCATGTGGGTTGGTTTTGGGTTGATGGCAGGTTTAGATATTATCAATGGTCTGCACTCCATCTTTCCGGCGATACCACGCTTATTTGCCCGGTCATATTTCTTCAGCTTTGCCGAGCCACCATGGAGCGCAATGGGTCGAGTGATATTGGGGATTTATCCGTTTGTTCTGGGAATAGGGTTTCTAATTCCCTCCTCTTTGTTGTTTTCCTGCTGTTTTTTCTTTTGGCTGTGGAAAGGACAGTTGCTCCTAGGAGGTATCATGGGATGGCAAACCTCGGCTGGGTTCGGTGGTACAAGCTACCCATATGTGAACTATCAAGGATTCGGCGCATATCTTGGGATCTTTCTCATTGCCTGTGTTAGGAGTAGAAAGCATCTTTTCACGGTTTTTCGGAAGTTTTTGGGTTGGGGAAAAGATCTTTCAGATCCTAGCGAACCGATGCCGTACCGGGTCACCTTTTTGGTGCTGGTTTTAGGGAGCACCTTTTTGGTGTTTTTTTGCTTAAAAGCTGGCATGTCTTTATGGACAATTACAGTCTTTTTTTCGTTGTATTTTGCGGTCTCACTGGCAATCTCCAGACTGCGAGTAGAGTTAGGTGCGCCGATGCATGACCTTCACTACACCGGACCAGAACAGGTTATGATAGCAGCAACGGGCACCCGGGCGTTGGGGCCGAGTAATCTCTTGATGTTCTCGTTCTTCTGGTTTTTTACCCGGACCTTCGATTCTCATCCGATGCCCCATCAGCTTGAAGGGTTCAAACTCGCCGAACGTGCCCGCATCAAAAGCGACTTCTTTTTGTTTGCCCTGCTCATTGCAATTGTAGTGGGCATCCTCTCACAATTTTGGGCGCTTTTATCCATTCCTTACCAACTTGGTACTGAACAACGGATGTCCCGGGTCCCGATGATATATGGACAAGAGGCGTGGACTCATCTACAACGGTGGTTGCTTAATCCTGTCGATCCGAACTATGGGGCGGTGGGATTTGTCATGATTGGACTATTGTCCTCGATTTTTGTGATGGGAATGCGGATAAAGTTTTTATGGTGGCCCTTTCATGAGGCGGCGTATGCTGTAGTATCAGGCAGCTACGCAATCACCCATATCTGGTTTAGTCTCTCGTTGGCCTGGGTGGCGAAACTACTTCTGCTTCAATACGGTGGAGTGCGCGCTTATCGAAAAACAACGCCCTTTTTCTTCGGATTGATATTGGGACAGTTTTTGGTTGGGAGTTTTTGGACGATAGTAGGAGTGTTTTTTGACATCCCGATGTATGGCCAATATATGCCATATTATGGGAGGTAAAGATTTGGGCATTTAGGTTGGCTAATAAATCATCACATGTCCGATGCCTTGTTGCCATCCCTCAATTCTCAAGTTGACTAAAAGTTCGTTAGCAGATCAGTAGAGGTAATCGTTAATATGAGTGCTGATCTGTGATGACATGACTGAGCTGGATGGTGACAGGTTGGAAATCAGTCTGCACGTTTCTGATGCGCTACCCCATAACTAACATCTGCATTTTCTTGAAAG
>DTUY01000146.1 GCA_012963885.1 Candidatus Poribacteria bacterium
CCGCTGAAACTAGTAGCTGTCGCCGCCAATATAAAAACCCAAATACCTATGGATCGCCCCGCGAGAAAATAGTCGGTAGAAGTTTTGGACTTCTGGGCACCCTTGATACCCCAGAAAAGGCAATAGGTCCAATAAATTCCAACGAAACCAATTAGCCAAGCAATTTTCGCATCCATAATGGATTACCCCTCCGTAATTATTATCTCTATTACGCTAAGAAAGGAGTCACAAGAAGAAGTGCTTTCATAAATGGCAAATATGTCTTGATAAACACAGCATCCTTACCAACAAACTAACCAAATAATTGTTGCGGATAAACACCTTCATCAACAGGTTTTTGAATCTCGCCCACGACATAGGCTTTACCCACTTTGTAGGTCACGTCAAACCAAGGAGCATTAGATCCACACATCCATCGCGACCCATAGTAAGGAAATGAGACCCGCCATGGAAATAAACGACGACTACTCATACAATCCAAAATGCTATCCATGTAGGGCAGAGATTAAACTTTAATCGCTCATCTTCCCCACTGAGATCTTTCCTCTCTTCGTTTCTGATAATAATCCTCCAGTTTTTTCATTTGCTCCGTTTTCAGAACCTGTTTTAGATCAGATTTCAATATCATTATTAATGACTACCGTTTTTTCGCGGAGTGCTTCCCAATCCATAAATCCGCCGGGTTCCAAAGCTAACTCATCAGCCTTCTTCCTTGCTTTTATTGCCGAATCAACCGATTTTTGGTAGAGAGAACATGCTTTCATCAGCGTTTCATTATCAACTTTAATTGTAAAAGCCAATTCTGCCCACGAATCTTTAATCATAGACTGAGAAAAACCAGCCTCACTGCGAGCTCGAAACCTTCTTATGTCTTCTTCACTGAAACCACCGCCTCCACCTTGACGTTGACCAGGCCTACCTTGGCGCTACGCTTCGGCTGTTTTCCCCCATAAGGAAAGCTCCAATAATAATAGTTGTTAAAGTCATAAGTGTTACCAACAAGCCAAGCTTCATCTCCAGTCTCTTAGACCTTAAACATATTAGATTTTTTGTCAACTAAGGTAATTGCAGTAAAAACAATACTCTTTAAAATGCAAAATATACGAAATCGCAATATAGCATAGAATAATCAATTTAGCAAACATCTAGAAAAGTATAGACTAAAAAGTGTGAGCGTATATAACCAATGTTGAATCTAAACGTATGAAAACAGTATACGAAGCTGACTCAAGAGAATGTTTCTTAGATCAATCTTTCACTGAGTGATAACAGTTAAATACCCGTATTAGCATGGTATCAGTTGCAAACTGATTCGGAGATGAATCGGTACTGATCAAAATTGGAATGAGTCATCTGAGAGAATCAGTTTGTGTGTAGGTTGGTTGAAGTACGCACAAGATACATGATCAAGATGTCAACGTAAATCTTTAACTACGACCTCGGCAATTCGACGTCCTGAAACCATGGCACCGTGGACAGAGGGTGTATCACGATGATCTCCGCAAACATATAAACCAGTCTCCAATTTTATAGGACGTTGTGGTGGTGTCAGTGCAAGAGGATGTACTTGTGGTAGTGCGTGCTGAATTCGATACGTACGTAAATGTTGCCAATACTGAACATCTAACCCAAACCATTCAGACAGATGTTCCCTGACTAACTCCTCAAGCACTTTATTATCCTGATCAGGATTTCCCAGTACAGTCACTGATATTAACGCGGAATTCCCAGCAGAATAGGTTGGGGAAACAGCACTTGGTACACACAGATTATTGATAACCCCTTGATTTTCTCCGTTAATGATCAGAACAGGTTCACTGACAGGCGATTTATCGGTGGCAAAATAGAGGCAGGTGGCAGATCTCCCATTTACTTCTGGGAACCCATCAATCAGTTTTGTTGATCGGTGGCCTTCTGTGGCAACAACGACTGCATTGGCCCTAAGTACCTCTCCACAAGATAATTCAACGATATGAGGCTTGACAGTACGGACGGCCGTCTGTGTTTGTATGGCGTCGCTTGGAATATGGCTAGCAAGTTGTTTGGGGATTTGACCCATACCCTGTTCTGGTATCACGGTATCCCCAGTCGAAAACATTCTGAATGTAAATTCCAGCATTCTACTTGATGTTTCAAGGGATCTATCGAGAAAAATCCCGCCAAAAAAGGGCTTGAAAAATCGATTAATCATACCATCTGAGAATCCCATTTCTTTGATTGCTAAGAGGGTTGAGGTTTCTGGGTGTTCAAATAGACTGTCCAATGTTCCAGAAGTGGTTTTTCGGCGCAACCTTGAGATCCGGATTTTTTCATTCAATGTACCAATTGGTGAAAACACGGTTTTGAGCGCTGAAAATGGCTATCGCCATGGATCGGTAATCCGATGGAATTTCCCCTTGAACCAAATTAATGCTCCTGGATAAAATCTACGGAGTTTTAGTGCTTCATAGTCAAGCATCCTCTGACATTCGGGATAAGCAGATAACAACACTTGAAAACCTCGATCAAGCAAAAAACCATCAACAACATCAGTTTGAACCCGGCCACCAATTTGATCATCAGCTTCAAGAATCTTGAAAGGAATATGACTCTTCTACAATTCGATGCCACAGCAGAGACCGGCAAGCCCACCAACAACAATGAGAACTTCAGGATCTGGGACCTTCATTTCAATAACGTCATCCTCGCAGGCACGATAAAACTAATTAGCCACAAATTGGCAGGATAAACTACCATTATTAAATCTTTTCTAGCTACACAATGCTGCCCGATTCAATACTACGATAATAAAGGGAATTAGGTATGAAAGTATCCCGCATCACCACAATTGGGAATAGCTGTGTTTCGACTGCAATTAAAGGTGAAATGACCTTAATTTCCATAGCCATTGAAAACCGAAGCATCCTCAAACGTTCTCCTAGAGTCATAATCACTGCTCTTACCATTATCTTCCCATCATGAAACGCAATGAACTTTCGAGCTCTGGATGTCGAAACTCATAGCCAGTTTGTACCAGACAAGATGGTTCGATCTTAGCACTCGACAGAAGTAACGCATCGGCCATCTCACCGAGCAATGCTCGTGCCCCAAAGCTTGGTATGGGAAATCTATTCATTGGAAAAGGTCGACCGAGAACCTTGTTCAAAGTCTTTGTATATTCACTATTTCTCACTGGTCTCGGTGAAACAACATTTACTGGGCTATTAAGATCTTCGTTGGTTAAAGCATGATGGATTACCCCAATCACATCATCAAGACCAATCCAACTCATGTACTGCCGCCCCAGGATACTTAAGTTCCCCGCTATTCCCAATCGAAAAGGGAGCAACATCTTAGCGAGTGCTCCGCCCGCTGGGGTCAAAACAACACCAAAACGCAGATTGACAACCCGAATGTTTTTTTTTGCAGACTCGGTTTCCTTTTCCCAAGCTTCGCACACTTCAGATAAAAAACCAGAACCGGGCTGACTATCTTCATTTAGAACCTCATCTCCTCGGTCACCATAAAACCCGATAGCGGAAGCAGAAAGTAACACTTTGGGTGGCACTTGAAGGTTTGTGATTGTTTGAGAAATCAGCTTAGTTCCCTTAATTCGGCTATCCAGAATTCGCTTCTTTTTCCTAGCATCCCACCTGCCGCTAGCAATTGGCTCTCCAGCCAAGTGGATTATGGCATCAATTCCTTCAAGATTTTCTTTATCAATATTGCCTGTTAAAGGATTCCAGTGAACTTCATCAACCAACTGAGAAGTGGATCCGGTTATGCTCAATCCTCTAGTCTCCGACCTGACCAACCGCTTGACTTCATGACCACCAGTAGTCAGAAATGGTACGAGTGCTGAACCAATCAAGCCAGTCGACCCAGTAATTGCAATTTTCATTTTTTCTCCTTTGTGCTGCTGATGCTGCATAATGTCTTGTTTTGTAACCTCATAGCGATAATCAAACATTCGATTCAGTTTTTTCTGCATCGACTTACCTGCCACTGCTCCACCCAACCCCCCCATTGGCAAAACATATTCAATTTGGTCTTCAAGATAGCATGCCGATTCTCCATCAGGTTCTACCGAATGCATGTGCTCCCATTTAGCGAATGGACCCGACACTTGGAAATCACAGAATTGTTTCCCATGAATGTAGTTTCGGTGTTCGTCCACCCATTGAGTAGGAAACGGTGTGGAAACTTTCATCACAAGCCAATCTCCACCCTTTATGCTACCATTTCTTCGAATTATTTGAACGGTTTCCCAAGGTGAAGCCAGTCGTTGAAATGCCCCCGAGCGGGCATGCCAATCGAAAACTTCTCCTGATGGGGCTTCTTCGCAAGCGCCGAACAAAAGTCTCAGATTTCATACGTGGATTTTCCCAGAAATAATGACGTGTTTCACTAAATTGATCACAAGCAACAGTTATTAGTTCTTAAAAAGCACGGGAAGAAACCTAATTGATCTATACGCAATTAATTTTCATTGGTAGGCTTATGTGAAATCTACGAACTAAACAGCACTAAATCAATTTAATCAACCGAAAAGATGCCGTTGTATCAAAGTAAACGACACGGTTCCCTGTCTAAAAAGCTTCTAACAAGAAAAACAACTAACGAATGAATTTGAAAGTTACTTATTTTTTGCTTTTCATCTGGGGGAAGAAGTAACCTTTAATTGTGGCCGCGTGCTAACATCAGCTCTCTGTTTTAAAGATTAAGATAATTAAAGATGCCATGAGCTCTCGATAGCAGGTAGATAATAACACCGGCTGAGATGCTAAATCAAAATATATTTTCCCTCAGCCCATCATGAAAATAGAGCCCAATGATTTGCCACTATGTTGGATTTAACTCAGCATATTCAATTCGCAATTAAAGTTGGCAATGCTAGCCAGTGACACAATGCGAATCATATCCAAAAAGCAATAAATTGCAGAAAGCCTGTCAACATTTTTCTGACCATATCATTACATTTGCCGGTTAATAGCGAGATCAACTAAAGCTTAATTTTAGCTGAATAATAATGAAATCAACTTTGATACTCAATCAATCGAACAGATCATAGAATGACAGGGAAAGCACATGAAAGAACATTAGATGTAGATCCCAACTCATTCGAATGTAAGATAAAACTTGGGTGAATCCAGCTAACTACTCAGATTTCATTTAAAACAAAAAACATTATGAAAAAAAAATCCTACGGCAATGCCCTCATAGTTTCATGTATTTTTCACTTAGTTGGATTGCTACTTGGCACTCTGTACATTGTGCAAAATGAGATCTATGAAAACAATCCGGTACAAATTAATATTACTCAAGCGGCAAAAACCAGTCCCAAACGCCGTCTTGAAAGACGTCGTAAAAGCCAAATTGAGTTGAAGCAGAAAGTGCCCAAGCCCCTGCCAATGAAGTCTCGAATCAACGTGGTTACAACAGCAGCTCAATTACCAATGAATAACGCATTTTACACCTTATCAACAAGTAACATGTCGAGTTTTGTTGATCAAAACAGATTTTTACCGAGAAGCGTCCATAACACAAAGGTAGAACGGAAAACTTCGTTAAATATGCGGAGTGTCAATATTTTTTCAAGAATGCCGAAAATTTCAATGAAACCGATAGGAGAATCGATTCTATCAAAGATTACTACGAGTCAAGATCCTATCGAACTGATTCCTGCAATTTTGGATCACCAGTCACCTAGCCTACACAATATTACTCAAACACCACGGTTCCTCAAACAGCACCCCGTAAAATATCCAGAATTGGCACAACAAGCCAATAAAGAGGGCATTGTTGTTCTTGAAGCAGGAATTGGTATTGATGGAATAGCGAGGGACATTATCTTAATACAAGGGCTGGGGTTTGGTTGCGACCAAGAAGCGATTAAAGCCTTAACACTGTCACGCTTTATTCCTGCTAAAAGTGGGAATACACCCGTTCTTTCTCGAATTCAAATCCCATATCGTTTTCAGCTTGAAATTTGATCAATCAGAGCCCTTATAAATGCATTTAATTCTGGTAATTATGAAACATTTTTCTACTATGCCGTGGTCCTACAATTTAATCAAATTTCGAGTCTTCAGCACAATGAAGATAGATCTAACCTCGGTTTGTTTTGTTTTGGTTACAGCAATCATCTTCACCTGCTTTTGTATTCCCACTTTTAGTGGTGAAATACAAGGAATGGTATTTAGTGGTGAGAGTAGCAACAAACTAAGTAGCGTAAAGGTACAATTGCTTGAAACCAGACAGAAAGATATAACTGATAAAGACGGAAATTTTGCCTTTGGAGGGCTTCAACCCGGTGACTATACGCTAGTAGTAACAGCACTTGGATATCGCACAACGACAATAGAAAATATAGTAATTTCCGATGAGCAAGTGAAGGAAACCAAGATCAACTTAGAAAAAATTGAATTCCTGTTTGATGAAATCTTGGTCGTCGGTCGGGCTCTGCCCAAAGCAATCAGCCGTCAAAGCCTGCAAGGACTTGAGATTAAACGGCTACCAGGTGCCATGGGCGATGCCTTAAAAGCAATCCAATCATTGCCGGGGATTAGGGCGGCAAACGACTTTAGCGGTCAGCTTTTTGTTCGAGGTGGTGGACCGGAAGATAATACTATTTATTTCGATCGATTTCCGCTTGAAGAAGCCTACCATTTTGGCGGGTTAGTTTCCACAATAAGCTCGGAAATCTTAAATCGTATTGATGTTTACGCTGGTGGTTTTGGCGCCGAATATGGCCGTGATGCGCAGGCAGTTATTGATATCTATTCGCGTCAGGGAAACAGGAAACAATTCAGCAGCAATTTCAATGTTAACTTTCTGTATTCAGAAGGGTTGGTTGAGGGACCAATTGGCGATCGTGGATCCTGGTATTTGGCTGGCAGGCGCAGTTATGCTGATGTTGTGTATAATCTGCTGCCAATTCCGAAGACTGATGTAATCACGGCACTTCCACGCTTTTGGGATTACCAAACCAAGCTTAGCTACGACATCAACGAAATGTTTCAACTTGATTTGAATGCGTTCGCTTCAGATGATTTTGCCCAACTCAAGCTAGGTAAGGATAAGCCCGATGATGACTTGTCGGGAGCTTTTTACTTGAAGAACTCATTTCATTTGCAGGGCATTCATCTTCGGTCTATTTTAACTCCGAATCTCAAGTATGACCTCAATATTTCGCACTCTAAACGGCTGATAAACTTCAAGATTGGTAAAGGATTCTATCTGCGAATACAACCCAATGATACTGATGTTAGGCACGATTTGACATATAAAATTACCCCTAATTTTCAAATTGAGTCAGGTCTTAACAACAATATTGGACGAACAACGGTGCAGACCTTCTTTCCCAGACCACCGGAAGAAGGACAGCCCAACTTCGATTTCAGGTTATCAGAGAAAGTTAAGTCTGATCAGAGGAATAAAGGGTATGAAGTCGAAGGTTATTTACAAGGACGGTTTCAACTCTCAGAATTTTTCTCCACAACCCTTGGAATGCGATTTGATTACGCACGCGATTTAACCGGACAAATTGCTATTCAACCCAGAACCAGTTTCAACCTGTTGCTTCCTCTGGGATCAGAGATTCGTTTTGCTTATGGACGCTATATGCAGTCACCGCAACCTTGGCAGGCATATCCACCGAGTGGGAACCCTAACCTGGATGAAAGTGAAGCCAACCACTTTGTCCTTGAAATTGAGCGAGCAATTGGATTATCTACTGAATTCAAATTCGCCACCTATTACAAGCAGTTAAAGGACCAAGTTGAGTCCGTTCCAGATCAGGATCCTGGTTACCTTAATTTGGGAACAGGATACGCACGAGGTTCAGAAATTCTCTTGCAGCACCGTCAAGGAAGCCGGCTTTTCGGTTGGATCAGCTATGCCAATTCAGTTTCAAAAAGACGTGATTACCCTGATCGGCCATACCGATTTTATGATTATGACCAAACTCATGTGGCCACGATAACGGCTAGCTATAAAATCAATAAAACCTGGGAGATTGGTGCGAAGTGGCAATACGCAACTGGAAATCCCTATACCCCCTTGAAATGTGAAGAGGATGTCAATCAACCTTGTGCCAAACAAGTATTTAACAATAACAGGTGGAGACAGATCCCAACTTACGGAGAGATAAATTCTTTCAGATACGATCCGTTCCATCGGCTTGATATACGAATCAATAAAGACTTCATATTCAGTAACTGGAAAATGAGCTTATATCTGGAATTGTTAAATGCCTACAACCGAAAAAATATTTTAACTTTTAATTACGATGAGAACTATGCCAGAGATGAAAGTGGTGAAGTAATTAAAGATATAATCAGACAACTCCCAATAGTTCCGTATATTGGCATAAAGTCAGAATTCTAATTTTTTCCGCTTTTTTCTTGGCTGACTAAGCGCGCTGCCTGTTTAGCGAGCCGTTGCGTCTCTTCAATTCGTTTAACTAACGATTTATTGGTGAAAGCTATTTTGGCCAGAAACCGCATTTGGTCACCATTATCCAATAATTCGGCACCAACCGTGGTTTGCAATCCAGTATCAGCGGTATGCAGAAGACTGCCTGACACGCCACGTCGATCAAACTGCAGGATGAACGACAAATCCCCCTTGGCTATCCTGGGTGAGAATTCTTTTTCCAAACCACCGAAAAACCCAGTTCTGTTTTCTGTCCCGTAGCGATCATTGCCAATTCCAAAATGCACACCAACGATGTGAATTTTCGGCAAGTTCAGTTTTTTGTTGAAGGAAAAAAACATTGACCGATGGATTTTAACGTTACTCAGATCTTTAACACCAATCGCCAACTGAGGTGAGAGATCCCGTTCTTTAAGAAGCTGTAACTTCACATGGCCGAGTAGCGCACTTTCATCACCAACCCGCAGAGTTTTCTGGTGATTGATCCCAATTTCAATCCAGTTAAACAGGCCGAAGTCCAAGTCCAGAATTGTTTCCTGATGCGAAAATTCGTTATCTTGCCCAAAGAGAAAATTCGCACCGACTTCAAAGATGCCATGTTCAATTAAGCTGGCAACTGGTATTTCAACTTGTCTTGGCTGGTCAGCGAGAACAGGTATCACCTGACAACATAATAAGAGACACCAAACAAATCGTATTTTCCAAAATGACAGTTTGTCTTTAAACCTGAGGATCCTGAGTCTGAATTCCATCAGCAGTTCCAACAATTACCCGGTCAACCCGACCTACGAACAAACCATTCTCGACCACACCCGGAATTCTGTTAATTTCAACCTCAGTTTGGCCGGGATCGGAGATTTGATCAAAATAGCAGTCCAGAATGAAGTTACCGTTGTCACTCAGAAACGTCTGATCGTTGACCTGTCGCAAAACTGGTCTTTGACAAATCCGGTTAAGTGCCATTTGAGTGGATTCCCAACCGAACTGGACAACTTCGACAGGTAGGGGTATTTTTGTCCCCAAGTAATCAACGACCTTGCTATCATCAGCAACAATAATCAGACGATTTGAAGCGTGAGCGATAATTTTTTCCCGTACTAAGGCTCCCCCCAAACCTTTGATCAAATTGAGATTTGGATCGACTTCATCCGCTCCGTCAATCGTGAGATCGATGACCGGATTTTCCGTCACTGTTGATAGTTGAATGCCCTGTTCTCCAGCAATCTGACTGGTCTGTTCCGAAGTTGGAATGCCAATAATCTCAAGACCCAATCTAACCATTTGGCCTAGCTTCAACAAAGCATAGTAAATTGTTGATCCAGTTCCCAGCCCAACAATCATTCCTGATTCGACTTCTTCGACCGCTTTCTCAGCCGCAAGCTCTTTTAAACGTTCTTTTTTCATGATATGAAAAAGCTCATGCTCCTACCAACCAAGTAAAGCATGAGCTTTCTGAATTCCGAGTCTTTATTGTTGTTTGATGTCTCCCCAGACAGTTGTCAGTTTGCCTTGCGGTTCAGCAGCCAAAAACACCTCCATGCCTTCCTGTATCTCTGCAATTTCATTTTTATCCAACATGCGTGAAAAAATGGCTGCGTCGTCCATTACACCCGCGTAGGTTTCCCCTCCTGATCCACCAATACGGTATTCCGCAATTTTCCCACCAGTAACTTTGTGATCTGCGTTTTTTACCTCCTCACCATCAAGATAAATTCGAAACTTCTTTTTATCTGAAGTCAAGGTGATATTGTACCATTTATTTTTTTCAATCAACCCTGCATCGGTCTGACACATAACTGTCCAACCGCCATCAACCATCCCCCGCCAAGAGATAAGCCCTTGATCCTTGTTTATAAATAGGGTGTTGTGTCCAGAAGCAACGGGAAGACTACGCCAAATGTGTTCCCATCCACTGCCCTCAAAATTGGGTTTAATCCAAACCGAAAGAGAAAACTCTTCTATAAAGAAATCGCCATCCAGTGAATCAGATGGAGTAATACCAATCCATGCATTCGGATCTAAGTCGATGGCTTTTGCACCAAACTTTCCGTCAACCCACTTTGACTTCCCCTGAATTTCTCCGTCATTAGCATTTTTAGTAGCATCCTTTGTGTCCCCATCCAAGGGATAGTATAGAACTAAGGATTTATCATCTACAGACCAAACAGAAACCGAAATTAACAGTAAGATCATCAAGCTCAACGAAACCAGCTTTAAACCTTGGCAAGTCCAAGATATCATTGGCATATCCCTCCTACATAAATATGGTTAAGTTTCCAAAACATCAAAGTTAGAGATAATCCGTTCCAATTTTGGGATCAAGCAATACAATCCCTGACCTAATCCGTTAAAGCGGACTATCTTGTAGCATATCGGCTTGATCTAAATCATCCGATTAAATTAGAGACGCTTTAAATTTGCCCAAGTTGTGGCTAGCTTAGCCTTGCTGTCTACCGACGTATCTGACATCACTACCGCGCCAATTGAATCTTTCTGTATCTTTGAAATCGTGCTTTCTTCCATCGCTCCAGAGAAAACAGCCGCATCATCCATCAATCCGGCATACGTTTCGCCCCCTTCACCACCAAGGTGATAAGTCTCAATACCCCCATCAGTAACTTTGTGATCGGTTTCCTTCACCTTGGAACCATTAAGATAGATGCGAAACTTCTTTTTATCCGAAGTCATGGTAACATTGTACCATTTATTCTCTTCAATTAACCCACCATCGGTCTGACACATGACTGTCCAACCGCCACCAACCATCCCCCGCCAAGAGACAAGCCCTGAATCCTTGTTTATAAATAAGGTGTTATGTCCGGAACCAGTGGGCAGACTACGCCAGATATGCTCCCAAGCACTGCCCTTAAAATTAGGTTTAATCCAAGCTGAAAGGGTAAATGCGTTTACAAACAGATCTCCGTGGAGCGTTTTGGATGCGGGAATATTGATAAACGATTTTGGATCTAAGTCAATGGCTTTTCCAAATTTGCCATCAACCCATTTCGATTTACCCTCGATCTTGCCATGATTCCCATTTTTTTTATCCTTAGCATCACCATCCAAAGGATAGTAAGCAACCAAATCTGCTGCTTGAGCTGAAATTGTACATAAAAACAAAACAGCAAGCGTTAAAACACAGATTCTTGACGGAAAAGGAAAAAAATCTTCATAACGAATCCCTCTTTGAATCTAAGACTTCGACCTAAGTCAAAATTAATGTCATCAACCAGAATGTGAAGCACAACGTGACTGCTATTAGACAACGAAATACTACTAAAGTATTATATTTCGGTAAAATAGCTAGAAATTATACATGGCTAATTCTATGCAAAACTTAAAAAATTGTCAATACTATAATGAACCAATAAAACAATAATTCCATAAGCCACACCTGATCCGCTGGTAATCTGTCGGTAATTTGATGTTGTCAAGAACCTTTTCCTTTGAACTACCGGTAGACTAGTGATAGAATCGCAATATGAAAAACATCCTAATTGTTGATGACGACGAAAAGATTTGTTGGGCCTTTGAACAGTTTCTAACGGATGAAGGCTATAACCCAATTATTGCCAATAACGCTGAGGAAGGGTTACGCCAAATCGAGAATAATCGTCCGGATCTTGTGATGCTTGATATTCGGTTACCAGGTATCAGCGGCCTTGACGCGCTGCAAGAAATAAAGAAAATTGACCCACAAATTCAAATCGTAATTATGACGGCTTACGACAATGTGGAGATGACAATTACGGCGATGCGTCTGCAAGCCTTTGATTTCTTGCCTAAACCGATTGATCTAGATCAGGTCAAGACCATTTTAAATCGCGTTAGCCGACTCAAAACCGTTCGCAAGGAATTGACATTAGACTGGAAAGGACAGGCAGACCAGACACAAAAGTATCAGTTGATTGGTAAAAGTTCCCAGATGCAGGAAGTTTATAAAATGATTGGGATTATGGCCAGTAACAACGACACTGTACTGATTGAAGGTGAAAATGGGACAGGAAAGGAGCTAGTTGCGCGTGCTATCCACCACAACAGTCTCCGACAAGATGACCGTTTCGTGGCGGTGAATTGTGGGGCCATTCCCGATGAATTGCTTGAAAGCGAACTGTTTGGTTATGTACCCGGTGCGTTTACCGGTGCAAGTGTTCAAGGCAAACCAGGAAAGTTTGAATTGGCAGATGGCGGCACAATTTTCCTCGACGAAGTTAGCAATATGTCGGTTGCATTACAAGTAAAACTACAGCGAACGTTACAGGAGGGAGAAATTGAACGCCTGGGAGGAACAGAAACAATAAAGATCAATACACGCATTATCGCCGCCACAAACCAAAATTTATCAGAAAGTGCCCAGCGAGGCGGTTTTCGAGAAGATCTGTACTACCGACTCAACCAAGTGTTAATAAAATTGCCGTTACTCAGAGATCGGGTTGATGATATACCTCCACTGGTCGAGCACTTTCTAAACCAAATCAACCGTGAATTAAACCAAACTGTTCAAGGTGTCTCCCATGAGACCATGAAAATTCTGCAAAACTACGGATGGCCTGGCAACGTCCGTGAACTCGAAAACACTGTCAAAAGTGCCGTTGTTCTTTCAAGATCGGACGTCATTCTGCCAGAACATCTACCAACAAGGATTCAAGACCCGGTATTAACAGATAATGCTCTGCAGATGGACCTAAAGTCTATTCTCCCCACTATTGTTAAGCGGGCAATTGAACTTGAAAAAGACTCTCTGTATGATGAACTGATCAATATTCTCGATGCTGAACTCATTCCAACTGTGATCAAAACCTGTAACCAGAATCAGACCCAAGCGGCAAAACTCCTCGGTGTCAGTCGAACAACATTGATCCAGAAAATGAAAAAACTTAAATATAAAGGGAGTTAACTTTGAAACGATTAGCTCTTTACTGCATCATCTATTTTATAACCTTCTCATCTGTAGCTGAAGAAACCGAAACTTTCCTGCAAGAAAAACTGAGGGTTAAAGGATTTGGCAGCCCAATTGTAAAGATGACCCAAGTCCATGGCGAATTCGACCTGATCATAGGTGCTCGTGGCGCCGTACTTCTGAATCGGGCCTTTGCTATCGGTATTGGCGCCTATAGCTTGGCATCATCAATTCATGTTGCGGAAACCAAAAGCAATTTTGAAATGGAATACGCTGGGCTGGTTTTGGAATTTGTGTTTCCTCCCGATAAGCGTGTCCACTTATCTGCCAACACACTCATTGGATGGGGAGGTCTAAACAACGCAGCTGATCGCAACTGGATGTACTATAACGACTACGATGCATATTATGGTGATGATCAATATTATGCAAATCATAATCCGGTTGACGATAGTTTCATGGTTATTGAACCCGAACTCGATCTTGAACTAAATATGACAACCTTTTTTCGGCTTAGTCTGGGTGTCAGCTATCGCTACGTAAGTGGGGTTGGACTCATGCCGCTTACAAATGCCGACTTGAAAGGTCTGGCTGCCGTTTTTACGTTCAAAGTTGGGAAATTTTGAGCATATAAAAGCAATTGACGAAATATATTAACTTGCGATACAATCCAGAGACAGGCCAAATCAGGGAAAAGCAAAAACATGATTGATGGTTGGGATCTCAGTCTTTGGATGTAGCAAGGAAAAAGTTCTCGTTGATCTAAGTAGCGTCCAAGATAAGGCCAAGGTAACTGAGGTAGCGACTCGCATCTCGTCCAGTGAAGCATCCTCCACCTACGATCAAGGAATCAATCATCACCAACAAGGAAATCTGGACAAAGCCATCACCAGATATAGAGAGACCATTAACGCAGATCCAAAACATGCGGGTGCGTATCTTAATTTAGGAACCATCTATTATAATCAAGGTAAATTCAATCATGCTATTATGTCCTACAAACAGGCGATTCTCATCAACCCTGATTATGTGGAAGCATATCTAAATTTAGGCGCAGTCTACAGAACTGCAGGGAAATTATGAGGATGCCATTGGAGAATATAAAGAAGCTATTCGTATTGATCCCGACGACGCCATGGCACATTATAATTTAGGCGATATTTACTACAAGCAAGGTGATACTGATCAAGCGATCTTCCAGTTCAAAGAAGTTGTTCGTATCAATCCTCAAGATGCAGAGATACATAATATACTTGCTTGTTTATATTCTGTTAGCCACCAAGAATCTTTAGCTATAGAATCACTTCAGGACGCCATCCAATTGGATAGGAAATTTCGTGAAAGTGCCAAAACAAATGTCCTTTTCTCCGACATACGAAAGAGTTCCAAATTTCAGGAATTGATCAAATGAGACGTCTTATTAAAGTAAATTGCATTATAGGTGATGATACTGAAAGGAATTTATGAATGAAACCCGAACTTATCGCAGATTACCAATGTATTACCGGAGAAAATCCACTTTGGCATCCGATTGAAAACCGGCTTTATTGGCTTGATATACCCAATGGACGACTTTTTCGTTACAATCCCAAAACAGGAGAGCATGAGAATTTTTATACTCATAGTGAGGAAGTCGGTAGTTTTACCTTCCAACCTGATGGTTCACTTCTTCTTTTCATGTCCCGTGGGGCAATTGCAATCTGGCATGATGGTGAATTGACGCCGATTATCGACGAAATTGAGGATGAACGTGAATCTAGGTTTAACGATGTGATTGCTGATCCCGTGGGTAGAGTTTTCTGTGGTACTATGCCACAGGAATCACGACTTGGTAAACTTTATCGGCTTGACTTAGATGGATCAATCACTGAAATTCTCAATGGTATTACCTGCTCTAATGGCTTAGGGTTCACACCAAATCTCAAGTCATTGTATTATACCGATTCCATGAAGCATCAAATCTACCTGTTCGACTACGATCAGGAAACAGGATCGATTTCCAATCAGCAAGTATTCGTTACTACTCCGAAGAATGAAGGTGTACCAGACGGCATGACTGTTGATGCAGAAGGATATATTTGGTCTGCCCGTTGGGACGGGAATTGTTTGGTGAGGTTTGATCCGTCTGGTAAGGAAGAACGGCGAATTGAGTTTCCGGCCAAAAAGGTTTCAAGCCTTACTTTCGGTGGTGACGATTTGACAGATATCTACGTGACAACTGCCGGTGGAGATAACAAGCCAGAAGAAGGGGCAGGTGCAGGGGCGCTATTTCGATTGAACCTTGGTATTCAGGGAGCAGCTGAATTTTCGTCTCAAATTGATGTTTAGCTTACGAAGCAAAAAAGCGTGGTCTTGGTACACGCAGGGTAAATTTCTATCTTGGATTACCCTAATTCCAATCCTCATTAATGGCTGCTCCAGTACCAAAATTCTCGATATCAGAAATAACATCGAGGAATTCAAGGATCAACAAGTAACGCTAAACGGAGAAGTCACGGAAACGCTAGCAATACCGTTTATACGGACTGGGGTATACCAACTTGACGATGGGAGCGACCGGATTTGGGTTTTATCTGCCAAGAACGTACCGGAACGTGGCAATCGGGTTGTGGTAACAGGCACCGTTACTGTTGGAGTTGAACTTGCCGGCAAACGGTTTGGTGTGATGATCAAGGAAGCTGATGAAGAATGAATTTTAGTTATCAACATTTTCAAGATATAAGAAAACAGGGCAAAATGTGCAGAAATATTGTTATTTATCTAGCGCTTTTGTTGAGTGTGACACATGTTGATGCCATCCTTCCAGGGTTGAGTATAGATCGAGTTGAAGGCAATAGTGGTACAGTGGCAATCTACTACACCGCTACCGATCCAGCTGAGAAAACACTTAGTCCTATTAATTATGAATATAGCATAAATAATGGAGTGCGTTGGATTAAAGTCGACAAAGATGCCATTAGCGCAAGCCCGTCAGAGGGAAGTAATAGTTCAGCTGTCTTCTGGGATACCCGATCCCAAATCGGTAAACAGCCTGTCAACTCTATTCTATTTCGGATGCGTGTTTATGATCCCGAGATCATCAGCGATTGGCAGACTGTTAGCCCCATGCCAACATCCCGACATGGGTTGGCTACTGTTGTGATCGGTAACAAGCTTTACGTCATCGGTGGATTCAACGGACGTAGGCAGGTTGCCACTCTTGAGTTATATAATCCAGCAACTGACACATGGGAAAAAGCGGCATCTATGGATCAAGCTCGACAGTACCTTTCTGCTGAAGTGGTGAACGGTAAAATTTATGCCATCGGTGGATATGGAAGAACCAGCTATCTGTCCACTACTGAAGCCTACGATCCAGTAACCGACACGTGGCAGACAATGGCTCCCATGCCAACGTCTCGCCATGTTTTCGCAACCGCCGTGGTGGGGGATCTGATCTATGCGATTGGTGGGCACAACGGGAGAAGTCTGGCTACAGTTGAAGTTTATGACACTAAGACAAACAATTGGAAAAAGTCAGCTAGCATACCAACGCCACGTTACGGGTTAGTTGCGGTTGCGGTTGGCCATAAAATTTATACCTTTGGTGGTCAAGATCAAAAACCGTTATCAAGCTTCGAGATCTTTGATATTGCAGAGAACCAATGGTCTGCCGGCCCTAATATGCCAACCGCTCGCTATGCTTTTGCTGCTGCAATCGATGATGAGTTGTTGAAAATCTATTTGGTTGGTGGAACTGGTGGAGGAGATAAAGTCGAGGTCTATAACATCAATAATGGTAAATGGGAGATCTTGGCCATGATTAACCAGACCAGATCCCATCTAGGGGCAGGTATCATTACGAACATGAACCAACTTTACGCTGTTGGCGGTGTTAGCGATCAAACGCTGTCAATTGTCGAAGCACTTCCTTTGGTACGCTACTCAAAATTTGCAGTTTCTCCTGCGTTTCCAGTTTATAATCATATCCAGACTGAAATCACTTCGCCAACGGCGGGTAGTTATAATCAAGGGATCATTTCAATTCAAGGCACTGCTAATACGGAAAAATTGCAGGGCTGGATACTTGATATCGCCCCCAGTGCAAATCCAACAGAAGGTTATTTGTTGATCAATAGTGGGACCAGCAGCGTTTTGGGTGATGAACTGGCGGAGTTCGATACACTGGGACAGCCTGATTCCACACACACAATTCGGCTTCGCGTCACTGATGTGATGGCTAAGACGGCCGAAACGAGTGTTATAGTGAAAATTGACAACTCGATATTACCGAAGCCAGAACTAAAAATTTCGACCAATGAAGGCGTAGATGGTTTTACCAGAAGTAATGTGTCAATTTTCGTCACAGGTAAAGCGTATCCTAGAAATCTTATTGCCAGAGCTGAGGTCATCGGTGGTGAAGAGATAGCAAATGTGACCGATCTCATTGATATCGATAAGTCGGGCGTCATTTCTGGTGAAATACCCGGTGTTAACGTCGGTCAAATTACCAACCTGAGTGTGCGTATTGTGGTAAAAAGCCGTTCAGGTAATCAGGCGGAATCCGTATCGAATCTACTTATGATAGATAATCATCCACCGGAAATTGCAATTTTATCGCCTGCTAATGGCGCAAATTTTAACACCGATTCGATTCAGGTGGTTGGGACAGCATCAGACAGGTTGTCTGGACTTATAAAGGTTGAAATCGACGTTGGCTCTGGTTGGGAAAAGGTAGAAACGAATAAATCAAACTGGGTATATCAACTCACCATTCCACCAGAGATTCAGCAATTGGTGGTTCGGGCAAGAGCTGTTGATAAAGCTGAGAATATTACAATTACGGCTCCGATATACGTTAGTAATCTCACTTCACGTCCGCGCGTCAACATTTTACACCCGACCGAAGGCACAAATCTCTTGGGCAAAATTCCGGTAAAAGGAACCATAGAGGGAGATAACCTGAGTTGGGTGTTGGAGTATGCTCCCGGTCAACATGCTCAAGAAGGTTTTGAGGAAATCGATCGAGGAACAGAGGCCAAGGGACACGATCAGCAAATCGCCACGTGGGATGTGTCTAGTCTTCCAGACGGGCAATATACTTTGCGATTAACGGTGACGAATACATTAACTACCATCACCGTTACCCGTCACAATCTCATTCGCTCTCCCTAGTATGCTGAACCAGTGCGTGTTTAACAAAATCGCGGAATAGTGGATGGGGTGCAAGTGGCTTGGATTGGAACTCGGGATGAAACTGGGATCCAATCATCCAAGGGTGATCGACAATTTCTGCCATCTCGACCAGAGAATAATTTGGCGATATCCCGCTAAAACAGAGCCCTTTGGACTCAAGCTGTGCGCGATACTCATTATTTAACTCATAGCGGTGTCGATGCCTTTCCATGACGGAGTTAACACCATAAGCATCATGACTCTTGGTATTTTCTTTAATTATGCATTCATAATGACCAAGTCGCATTGTTCCACCCTTATCATCAATCCCCCGTTGCTTCTCCATTAAGTCAATTACCGGATACTTTGTGTCGGGATTGAATTCAGAACTGTTTGCTCCATCCAAATTGGCAACGTTTCGTGCAAACTCAATTACCAGACATTGCATACCAAGGCACAAACCTAAGTATGGAATTAGGCTGACACGCGCATAGGCAACGGCGACCAACATCCCTTCAATCCCACGGATACCGAATCCACCAGGCACTAATATACCATCTACATTTGTAAAAGCTTCCTCAAGGTCAACGCCATCTTCAAGAAGCCCTTCGGAATCAACCCACTTAATATTAACCACAGCTTGATTCGCAACACCTCCATGTTTGAGTGCTTCTTGAATACTCAAGTAAGTGTCGCTACCTTTGACGTATTTTCCGACGATAGCAACATTTAGCCGATGTATCGGGTTTTTAAGAATGTGAACCATCTTCTCCCAGGAACTACCATTGGGGGATTGATCTTCAAGTCCAAATCTTTTGACCACCTGAGTCGCTACACCTTGACGTTCAAAACGAAGAGGAATCTCGTCTACGACTTTAGTATCTCGCCCTTCAATAATCGACTCAACCTCGAGTCCACAAAGTAAAGCAATTTTTCTCCGCAAACCAGGATTAAGTGCACGACTGGCACGGCATATTAGCAAATCTGGACGAATCCCTAATTCTTGAAGTGTGCGAATACTATGCTGGGTCGGTTTACTCTTGTTTTCTCCATCAGGAAGAGTATAAATTAAAGAAACGTGGATAAACATCTGGTCCTCTACTCTAATTTCCATCGACATTTGGCGGATTGCTTCGACAAACGGTAACATCTCGAAATCACCGATGGTTCCACCTATTTCAACGATGAGGACATCTGCTCCACTGTCTTCACCAAGGCTATAAATTCGAGTCTTAATCTCTTCAGTTATATGGGGAATCAGTTGTACTGTTTCCCCCAGATAATCCCCACGTCTTTCCTTGGCGATCACCTCGCTGTAGACCGAACCAGTAGTGAAATTTGAGCGATGATCCAGATCCACCCCCAGAAATCGTTCGTAGTTACCTAGATCAAGATCAGTCTCTGCCCCGTCCTTGGTAACAAATACCTCTCCATGTTGAAAAGGATCCATCGTTCCTGCGTCAGAATTGATGTATGGATCAATCTTAACTACCATCACACTAAAACCACGATCTATCAGCAATCTCCCTATGGATGCCGTCGTGATTCCTTTGCCAATTCCCGAAATCACACCTCCAGTTACAAAGATGTATTTTGTCATTATGAAGCCAATGCTCCCTTTTCTAAAATTTTCTGTACTCGTTCCAAGTCATTTTGTGTATCGACACCGATTGCCGGGTATCCTGTTTCTACCACCTGAATCCGGACACCATTCTCCAAGAAACGCAATTGCTCCAAACCTTCTGCCATTTCATAGGGTGTACGATCCCACTTGACGAAATCAAGCAGTCGCTGTCGCTTATAGGCGTACAGGCCAAGATGTCGGAAGTTTAGGCTGTGGTCCTTCCGACGACTTTCCAAACTGCCTGGTATCGGTGCCCGCGAAAAGTAAAGTGCATATCCGTTCAAATCGGTGACAACTTTTACAACATTTGGATCCAGGTAATCTGCTTCATTATCTATTTTTTGCTTAAGTGTGCTGACTTCAACTGAAGCGTCATCGAAGAAAGGTTGGATCAATTGGTTAATCATTTCTGGCTCAATCAGGGGTTCATCACCTTGAATATTTACCACCACTTCGCAGTTCATACCCTCAGCAACCATAGCGATCCTATCTGATCCGGTTTCGGCCTCCGGTGTCATCACGACCCGCCCACCAAAACCTTCTACCACATGGTATATGCGCCGATCGTCAGTTGCCACAATTACTTGACTGAGTTTTTCCGCACATATAGATCTCTCATAAACGTGCTGAATCATCGGTTTACCAGCAATATCAACTATAGCTTTGCCCTCAAACCGTGTCGAAGCATAACGAGCAGGAATCACAGCAACAACATTCAATAGTCCATATCCTAAGCTAGAAATCAAATTCAGTTTAGTATAATTATTAAAGCACACTAATCAAATAGAATCAATCATTTACACCAAATAATTTTGGTAATTTGTAACCGATAATTGTTGGTAATTTGACATTTTTGTAACATGCAAAAAGTAAGGTTGTCGGTAATCTTGGAACACTTTTCTATAGCCACGTATTTTTTACATTTATTATGTTAATCTACGCAACATTAAAGTCACTTCACTGGTGTCGGTGGGACGACCGCTGTGGAACCGAGCAACAAGCCAAGCGCAACTTGGGCCACAATCAAGTTTCAGACGTTACGCTAAATAACTGAAATCCACTTTACTATTGGCTGGTCGATAAATAAATTTGGCCAGCCAATAGTATTGACCTAATCCTGTATAGTCAATTAGGAGTTTAAAATGAATATCAGGCAATCTAAAATGTGCGCAACAGTTCTGTCGGGCATGGTGCTGCTTACTCTGTTGTTGGTTCTGCAGATACCAGCTATGTCTGACTATATCGTTGAAGATGGTTTATAATTGGTTACTGGAGTTTTGATGCTGATACGATAAAAGGAAAAGCTATTAAGGACCTATCGGGCGTCGGTCAGGATGCCGAACTGATGGGAAACCTGAAAAGTGTAAAAGGAAAGTTTGGCATGGCTTTTGGGAAATTCAGTCAAAGTGATTTCGTGTTGGTTGCCTCACCGATGAAAAAGGCTAAACTGCCGGTGAAAGATATAACGGTAGAAGCTTGGGTTATTGATGAGGGGCTGCTTGAATGGGGCGGCTACGTTGGCTGTTTTCAAGACAATGGCAGTTTTGAAAAAGGTTGGGTACTTGGTACAAACAACGCCATTACCTTTGCGGTATCAACGGAAAAGCCCAACGATGGTGACGGTATTTTAACCTACGTTGTAGCTAACGCTAAATATAACAAAGGCAAATGGATACATGTCGCTGGCACCTACGATGGGAAAAAAATTAAAATCTATATTAATGGTGAACTTGCTGGGGATAATTCTTCTCATACTGGAGACATCAACTATCCCGAGGAAGGAGACAGTGCACCTGATGCCGAGTTTATTATCGGGAAATATAAGGATATCAATAAAAACTTCCCTCACCAAGGTTCAATTGATGAGGTCAAGCTTTATGAACGTGCTTTATCTGCAGCAAAAAATAAGAAAAATATGAACAGTCACGGACTAGCAGTCAACCAAGCAGATAAATTGGGTATGATGTGGGGAACAATTAAGCGTAATCGAACTCGCTAGATGCTTGTTGTCGATCTAAATTATTGCATTGGTGGTTGCAACATTAATTCTTCAATAACAGTTGCCAGTTGCAGAGGGTCCATTCGTTGCTTAAGATAATGATGGCTTTTCTTATCTAATGTTCGCCATTGATTTGATCCGTCCGAATCAACGGAACAGATCCCGTCACTTTCAACTGTCCAATATTCTGAACTGCCTCGGACAGCGCATAGAACGGTTGCTGGATCCCAACTCGGCCGATCCTCCCCTTGCGTATGCAGTTGGTAGGCTTTTCTCACCGGATGGTCTTCCGACCCCAGATGACAGAGACGGTTGCCTGTCATGATTTTTTCTCCAATTTCGAAGCCACAGAAGATGATAGATGTTGGCCAGTTTCGGACAACCATCTGTGCCGCTGAACTGTCCTGCTGAAAATTCCATTCCAACCCATTCGGAAACTGTCCACCCATAATATAGATGGCATTGACCTTTTGCAAGACAAGATCATATCCGTTTAGTTGACTGTATTGATCGGCTTTGGTTTGCAATAGATCTTTCAGGTTATTAAGTGGTCCGATAGCACATATAACCACGCTTTTATCAGGCTGTGACGCCAAAACCTGACGATATAACTTCCGTGCATCTGTAGCATTTTGACCGTTTTTTAGTTGACGCGGAAAGTGTTGTCCTAAGTATTGATTGTACTTTGATTCTGTTAAGAATCCGGATTTTTTGTAGGTTCCTACCGGGAGATAGCCTCTCCCGTAATACGTGTTGATTGCATCAATACAAGGTGCGCCCCATTGGCTAGAAGTACAACACATAATTCCCAGAATCTCAGCTTCATTATTATTGGCTAATACATGCAGCACTGCCATAGCTCCTGCATCATCGCAATCAGGACCGATATCAGTATCTAGAATAATGGGGACTGGATTCAAAACTTCAGCCGTAAACAGGCAGAAACTGATCCACGCGTTGGTCAAAAGCACGAAAATTCTTCTTCCATTCTACTACTAATCTAGTATGGCTCGGGGACTGAGTGTTGATACAATTTCAAATTTTTTGTTTTGTATATTAATTTGTAGTTTTGTTTGAGTGCTTTTACATCTGGGTGTTGATCGTTTGCCCGCCAAGTTATTATGTAATCCGTAACGTCATTAATGTACTTGAATTTCCAGTTTCCATCCTTGTAGTGGAGTGGAAAATAGTGATATTTTGGTTCATAGTTGGCTACATAATGACTGCCGTTCTCAAAACAATAGTAGCAAACGCCATGATAAAATGGTGAAAGGTATTTGATTTTCCCATGGTGCTCTGCCCCATCTAACTCGCTGGCAGTTTCAAGAATCGAGATGGCTGAATCCGGTTTAATCAGTTTAACCCCCGCCATAAATTCTTTCATGTCCTTGTTGAGTAAATGATAATCGCGGATTGTAAGGCCAAGATGCCACAATGACATTAATAACATTGCGCCAATTAGAAGTTGCCGGAGCCATAACGATTTAGGAACAATAAACCAACCAAGCAACATTGGAAAAATAAACAGGTTAATTCGAGGATTGATCCAGCCTGGAGAACCGTGACGCCACGGTAATCTGAAGTATAGAAAAACCAGTGTTATGGCCAGAATCAAAAAAACGTCCTGAGATCTAAAGATCTGTTTTCGACGTATTCGTTCAATGATTGTCCAGATGATACAAAGACAAATGAATATCAGAAGAATCTTCGAAACAACAATATAACTGTCGTTAAAGTAAACTAGCGGTTCGACCTTTAAAAAATTATCCCACAGTTGCGTCCACGAAAAATAATGACTGAACTGGTGACTCTTATGACGTTCCAGCCATTTTTCAGGATAAAGTGTCTCTGAATTAGTGAGTAAAGTGTTGACCAAAATAAAAAATACAGGAATCAAGCAACCGAAGAAAGACAATAGTCTTCTTAGGCTGTTGCGCCAATCGGAGAGATGTTCCAGAAAATGCACACAGGCGAAGAAAGACAAAGTAAAAACTAACATGGTAAAAGGGCCAAAATGAGAAAAATAAGTACCTATTAGCAAGAGATTCAATACAGCAACCTGAGTCATACCAAGGCAGGCTTTGTGTTTCCACCAATATCCGATGCCAATCAGGCACAATGGGACAGCCAATGTAAAATTATAAAATCCCATCTGCATCAGATAATTATAGCTGTATAAAAAACCAAGTAGGGCAAATATTCGCAAGCGTTTATTGATTGCGGTTAATAGGTAAGAGAAGCTAAAAGGAAACAAAAGTACGCAGATGGTGACATAGACCTTTTCAGCAATAAGCGGCGATAGAACATGGAGAGCGAGATAAAAAAAAGCGTAGTTGCTCCAGTTAGGAAACAATGTCAAATTGAGATCGTAAACCTGATGGAATTTGGTGAAATCCGGATTGTTCCATTCCTTTAGAATGTAAGAATTATAGACATGACTAATGCCATCCTGGGTTGGAATAAAGGTAAACCCCCATATGGGAATCAGGTGAAGCAAACAAAGAAAACCTACTGATAACGAAGATCGATTCCGCCACAAAGTCTGCCAGTTCTGTCTCAGTAACCTAGTCTGAATCATTTTCTGATTTGAATAATTGAATTAAATCGAGTCCCGGATCACATAAATCTAATTTCGGATTACATGAATAAGCCAACATTTTGTCCTCTCAGGTTTTTTAGCCGGTTGATAAAAACTATTGTGTCATAATCAAATTCTGTGCTAAGGTGGTTAAGATTGGATCTATGCAACACTCAATACCCGAACAATATACCACGTAGGAAAAGTATCTCATATGTTTAAACCAATAAATACAACTATACCCATGGAGAAATTGCTTTTGTTATATGTGTCTCTGTTGTTCATTGTGCCATGCATTCTTTATGCCGATGGCGAAGTCATCAGCTTCAACCGCCATATCCGTCCGATTTTGTCAGATGCATGCTACGCCTGTCACGGTCCTGATGCCAACCAGCGTAAAGCCAATTTGCGTTTAGATACCAAGGAAGGCGCGTTTAGTGACTTGGGAGGATACTATGCCATCACGCCTGGTGATTTATCCTCCAGTAAGCTGATTTGGCGCATCACCCATCCAGATGCCGAACAGCGGATGCCGCCGCCGGATTCTAATCGTCGTTACCCTTCCCAAGCAGAAATAGAACTCATTAAAAAATGGATTGAGCAAGGGGCAGAATGGGAGGAACATTGGGTTTATACGCCACCTCAGCGTTCAGTACTACCAGAGGTAAAGCATCAAGAATGGCCTTTAACTCCAATCGATTACTTCATCTTAGCACGACTGGAAACTGAAGGTCTTGAGCCATCACCACAAGCTGACAAACGAACGCTGATCCGTCGACTTAGCTTCGACCTGACTGGTCTGCCGCCTAACCCACGAGAGGTCGAAGATTTTCTGGCCGATCGAAGCTCTAACGCCTACGAGAAGGTGGTCGACAGACTACTGACCTCGCCACGTTATGGTGAACGGATGGCTATGTATTGGTTAGATCTTGTCCGCTACGCTGACACGACCGGTTATCATTCCGATGAAGACATCAGTATTTGGCCTTATCGCGATTACGTCATTAAAGCCTTTAACAGCAACATGCGTTATGATCAATTTACTCGCGAGAATTTAGCGGGAGATCTTTTACCTAACGCCACTAAGGATCAGAAGGTGGCTTCAGGCTACAACCGGCTGAACCAGACAACAGCCGAAGGTGGAGCACAGGCCAAAGAATATTTAGCAATGTATGCCGCCGATCGTGTGCGGACTACGGCCTCTGTTTGGTTAGCCGCAACCGTGGGTTGCGCGCAGTGTCACGATCATAAATTCGACCCATACACCACCAAAGACTTCTACAGTTTGGCTGCTTTCTTCGCTGATATTCAAGAAGTTGGTGTCTATGGGGGAAATAGTAAAAGAGATCCCATAGTCTTGTTGCCAACAGAAGAACAAGGATCCGCGCTGAAAAAGATCGAGGATGGTTTATTTCGGTTGCAGAAAGAACTGGATGCCCCCAACCCACAAATCCACGTGGAACAATTGAAATGGGAAAAAGAGACGCTTCCCATGCTTGATTCATCGGATCCCGTGGACTTTGCTTGGATAGACGATGAACAAAACAACGGAGGAAAAACAGAAGGAGAATGGAAATTCATCAACAAAGATGAAGGCCCCGTTTTCAGCCGACAGTTCTCTCGTCGGCAACAAACAGACGAGGAAAAGATCATTCAACACCTCTTCCACGGTGTTAACCGGAAAATAACCTTGACCGCAGAGGACACTCTCTTTGCTTATGTGTGGATTGACAAAGAAAATCCGCCTCTGACTATCATGTTGCAGTGGAATGACGGTAGTTGGGATCATCGAGCGTTTTGGGGACAGGACAAAATCGGTTTTGGGGAAATCGGTACAGATACCAATGCTCATCGTTTTATAGGTAAACTCCCACAATCAGGAAAATGGATACGATTGGAAGTTAATCCCACCTCAGTGGGACTGAAACCAGGGAGTGAGCTTAATGGAATAGCATTTGCCCAGTTTGGTGGTACTGCCTTCTGGGATTTAGCTGGTTTTCGAACCACGCGTGATTCGCAGATACGATCTCTTCATCCCAAAGAAGTGCTAGAGGGGCTTCGGGTTAACCACGTCATTAGGACTGCAGATCAACAAAAAATCGTCTCCAAATATTATCGTACAATTACGCCGACTCTGGATGAAACCCGTAACAAGATCTCGAACTTGAAAAAGAAAAAATCTGAGATTGAAAAGGATATTCCTTACTCGTTGACGACCGTCGCTGTTAATCCAAGAACAATGCGTATTCTACCTCGAGGCAACTGGATGGACGATTCAGGCGAAATCGTTACTCCTAATACACCTACATTCCTGAAAGACATAGAAGGTGAAGATCGGCCTGCAACCCGACTTGATCTTGCCAACTGGCTGGTTTCACCAGATAACCCGATGACATCAAGAGCATTTGTAAATCGACTCTGGTATCTTTTCTTCGGCACAGGAATCTCCAAAGTACTTGACGACCTTGGATCACAAGGTGAACCACCCAAACACCCAAAACTTCTGGATTGGCTGGCGGTGGAGTTTATGGAAGACGGCTGGAATGTCAAAAAGATGGTTAAGTTGGTGGTGATGTCTAACACGTATTGCCAATCCTCAAAACCAACTCAAGAATTAATAGAAAGAGATCCATATAATCGGCTTTTAGCACATCAATCTCGTTTTCGACTTGATGCAGAGATGGTGCGCGATAATGCGCTGTTTGTTAGTGGATTGCTTGTTCCTCACATCGGTGGAAAAAGCGTAAAACCCTACCAACCTCAGGGATATTATGCCAATTTAAACTTCCCTAAACGGGTTTATAAACATGATCATGGTGAGAGCCAGTACCGCCGTGGACTTTACACGCATTGGCAACGAACATTTTTGCATCCCAGTATGATGGCTTTTGATGCGCCAAGCCGTCAAGAATGTACAGCTGAACGACCAAGTTCGAACACACCACTTCAGGCTCTAACTTTACTTAATGATCCTAGCTACGTCGAAACCGCTCGTGTCTTGGCGGAACGAATTATGGAAGAAGGTGGAGAAACAGTAACAGATCGAATTAACTGGTGTTACCAATTGGTGTTGTCACGCATGCCAAATCCCAAGGAACTAGCAGTTCTCATAAGACTATATAACAAACATCGTAATCAATATAATAACAATCAAGTGGGAGCTGAGAAGTTAATTAACTCAGGCGAATGGCCGGCAACTGAAGACATTGATTTGAGTGAGTTAGCAACTTGGACTTCCGTAGCTCGGGTGATGTTCAATCTTCATGAAGCTATCACCAGATATTGAATTTCTGCTATTAGCTTCCAGTATTGGGTTAACCACATTATAGAAAAGCAACATTTAAAGGATCAAAAACATGTATGATTCTGAGAAAATAAAATTGTCGCAGACTCGGCGGACTTTTTTAGGCAAAACTGTTCGTGGAATAGGCTCTTTAGCTTTAGCATCTTTATTAAATCCATCATCCTTAATAGCAACAGTTAATCCTAATCAACAGAAATGGAAAGGAGTTCTCCAACCAACACATTTTGCACCGCAAGCAAAGCGAGTGATCCACCTCTGTATGGCTGGAGGACCATCTCATCTGGAAACTTTCGACTACAAGCCGAAATTAGCAGAGATGGATGGTAAACCCATGCCAGAATCCTTTACAGCAGGACAACCTATCGCACAATTACAGGGAAACCGTGAACTAAAGTGTCTAGGTCCAACTCATCCTTTCCAAAAATACGGGAAATTTGGGCAAGAAATTAGTACAGCTTTTCCCAAAATTGGTCAGATAGCTGATGAAATTTGTATCATTCGCTCTATGCAAACCGAACAAATCAATCATGACCCAGCTCACACATTCATGAATACTGGTACAGCAATTTCCGGTCGCCCCAGTATGGGATCTTGGTTACTTTATGGGCTTGGCAGTGAAAGTGATAACTTACCAGGTTATGTTGTTTTAATTTCATCAGGAGGGGGACAAGATCAACCAATTGCAACTAGGCAATGGCATAGTGGGTTTCTCCCCGGTCAGTTTCAGGGTGTCCAGTTTCATTCAACTGGAGATCCCATACATTATGTTGGAAGACCAAATGGGGTGAGTATCAACCAACAACAGGACGTGGTAAATACTGTTAATAACCTGAATGGGATCTTAGATGAGACTGTAGATGATCCGGAAATTTCCACTCGCATCAGCCAGTATGAGATGGCGTTCCGCATGCAAACCAGCGTGCCGGATCTGATGGACGTTTCCGACGAACCTCAATATATACGTGATCTTTATGGAGCTCAACCCGGCGACGGATCATTCGCTTCCAACTGTCTGCTGGCACGACGCCTAGCAGAACGTGGTGTACGCTTCATCCAGCTTTATCACCGTGGTTGGGATCACCATGGCAGTATCAAGGATGCCATAGGTGTGACCGCGGGCTTGGTAGATCAAGCCTCGGCCGCACTTGTTATCGACTTGAAACAACGTGGTATGCTGGATGACACCCTCGTCATTTGGGGTGGTGAGTTTGGGCGAACGCCGATGGCCCAGGGCAGTGGGCGAGACCATCATATTCGAGGGTTTTCCATCTGGATGGCAGGAGGAGGTATTAAAGGCGGTATTTCCTACGGTAATACTGATGAACTTGGTTATTATGCAGTGGAAGATATAGTACACGTTCACGATTTCCACGCGACCATGCTGCACCTGCTTGGTATCGATCATCAGAAACTAACCTATCGTTTTCAGGGACGGGATTTTCGGCTGACTGATGTTCATGGGCGTTTAGTCAGCGATATTATTGCCTAACTGCATAATGTAAATTAGATTGTATTTTCAGCGATTGCTCTATTATTGTCACTTTATAGGCTCTCGCTAGGTGTGTATTCTACCTAATCCCACCGGTTTTCTATCTTCATTTGTAATCCCCTTCTTATACCTAGAACCTAATTGTCTCTCTTTTGATGACTATCGGGATCACAGTTGGCTTCAACAATATTCACAGGCAAATTTCAACTAGTAATTTTGACACTGTTCATTGATCATTCCTTCTATGCTGCCATTTTCAGGGGCGCTTCTTC
>DTUY01000147.1 GCA_012963885.1 Candidatus Poribacteria bacterium
GTAACAATACTTTCAGCCTATTCTGGTGCCAGGTTAAATGAGATCTGCCAGTTGAGCACCATCCGGAAATGTGCGCTATCCTTGATCACCCTTTAATACTTAGCCTAATCGGAGGAGTTTTGGGTGAGTATTTTAATTATTGTGGTGGTGACAGAAACTATTATCCTGGAGACACTGGCTGGCATCCAGACATGGAGGTTGGAGTCAATTTTGTAGACCTGGACAACGATGGCTGCCAGGATATCTTTGTAACTAATGGACACTATGATAACGCGGAGGAAATCCATGAAGGAGTTAACACATTCAGTAGCTATGCTCAGTTGAACCACTGCTCCCTAAATCTTGGAGATGGAACTTTTACCGAAGTTTCCAGCCAATCCGGCTCAGGATTCCTGATAAATAAAGTCAGTCGAGGGGGAGCCTTTGCTGATTACGATAATGATGGCGACTTGGATATACTGATAACCAACTCTAACCAAAAACTAGGTCTACTGAGAAACGATATTTCCAACACAAATCATTGGCTAACGATCTGTATCATTGGTATTCAAAGCAACAAGGATGGAATAGGTACGCGTATCAAAATCACAATAGGCAGGATATCACAAATACGTGAGGTCAAAAGTGGTTCCAGTTACCTGTGTCAGAGCGATATGCGGTTGCATTTCGGACTTGGTGGGTCTGCTAGCGTTAACCAAATAGAAGTTCAATGGACGAATGGGTTGGTTTAAAAAACAAGAAGTGTTAAGGCCAAACCAGCAGTTATGTCTAAAAGAAGGAGGAGGAACAGTAACGTCCGATACTCAGTAAAAAGATGTCAAATTGAAATCATTTTTGTTAAGCTTTTTATCCATCATTCATCATGTTTTAACATATGATATCCTATCATGGTTTTTTAGTTTACTTGAAACATGTTCGTATTATATTGCTCTCAATTTCCTGTGCATTATAAAACCGAGTGATCAAAATGTCATTTATAACTTGCCAGTGTGAGGGCTAAACGAAGTAGCACAATGGCCACTGATATCATGGCCGCGCCACTTCATTTTATTTCCTCTCTAATTTAATTTACGCTTATATAGAACTTGAATCACCGATTCGGAAGCCAGCCAGGAAAACCAAGATATGCTTTTGCTCACTGGTGAGAAATTTGGTGTACGATTTTTGATAGTAATAATGCTAAGCATCCATAACAATTTTTCGCAGACCATCGCCATGTTCTTTCCACCAACTATAGAGAATCGAAATATCAGTTCCAATACAGAAGTGTTTGACTCCTATGTCAAGGTAACGCTTGGCTTGTTCTGCACTGCCAATTTCAGCTCTGGGTGATACCCCCATCTTCAACGCAGTTTCAAAGACTCTTCGTTCAGCAGCTTTTATTTCATCAGATCCTCTTTGACCAGCTTTGCCTATGCTCATGGAGTAGTCAGCCCCACCCCATTGGATCATATCAACACCATTTACAGATAAGACCTCTTCCAAGTTGTTGACAGTTCCTTCTTTTTCAATCATGATTACAACCACGATATCTCGTAGCGCCTGTACATATTCGGCTCCACCACCATATCCCATATAACAAAAGCGTCGTGTAGCCACCCCATAGGATCCGCCATCTTCAGGGGTGTCCGCACGGCAGATGCGCACACATTCCTTCACATCGTCAACTGACCTGCAATCGGCAAACAAAACGCTCTGAAAACCAGAACCGATAGCACGCTGAGCGATAAACCCCCGCGGTTCTTGATCTACTTTAATCATGCTTGACATATCATAGAGTTCTGCTGCCCGGCAAAGATTGTCTAAATCATGAAGGTCAAACGGACCGTATTCCGCTACGAACTCGACATAATCGTACTCTCCCGTATGACCAATTACTTCCACAATAGAAGGCCAAGTGGTGTGGATATGAGTACCAATTGATGGTTTCCCAGCATCAAGTAATTCGCGTAATTTATTCTTCCTCAAAATGTTCTCCTCTACAAATTTGAATTATCTCTTGATGATTAAATACATACCGCAACAAATAAGGACAACACCAATAACGTACTGTCGGCTAATGGGCTCCTTTAACAAAATTATACCTGCCAGACTTACCAGCAGTACTCCCCCAAGTCGAATTGCGGGAACTGCAACCGATAACGGTGCGTTTGCTCCAAAAGTTGCGTATAGTCCTAATGTTACTCCACTGAATGAAATACCAACTCCAATAGCTGCCAGAAAGCCAGATATTTGGAAAAACAGTGGAATACCACGGGTTTTTTCCAATAAAACCCAAGTTAAACCAATTGTAAACGTACAACACCCATATAGAAGCACTGCCAGACTGTTTGAAAGTCTGCCAGATGCCAACTTGACAAAGAAATCTGCTGAAGCTAACGCTAATGAGGTCAATAACGCGTATTGAATCCAATGCATTTGAACTGATCTTTCTTTTTTTCAATTAGGATGAATTTAGTGTTGGACTTACCTGTTTTCCATAATCTACGACATCTATTTTAGCAGCAAGGTTATGTTATTCCAAGTATTACTATCGGAAATAAATTGGATTGTTAAAGGACAAAAAGGAGCTATCGATGTAAGGCAAGTTTTTTCGAGTTTGCCTATTAATTGTGATCTGAGAATGCTGTTTTGTCTAATCTGGGTAATTTTGGTAAAATATAGAAAATGAAGTTTATTTTAAGGATATACCTGAGTGTCAAGAGATAACAGGACATGGTGGCAGTTGCCGAATCGAGTTGATTATTTTATTGTTGGTACCTATGTTGTTCTGCTAGCATTGGTATTGAGAAAGCATGAACCGTGGGCAGATGAAGCACAAGCTTGGTTGATCGCTAGGGATTCAGGATTATTTGAGTTGCTTTTTCAGCGGTTACGGTACGAGGGACATCCTGGTCTATGGTACTTGATTTTAATGATTCCAAGCAGGATTTTCCCTTACTATCCAACAATTCAGATTGTGGCTTTTTTAATCGCTGTTTCTGGTGTGTATGTCTTCGTCCGAACTTCGCCATTTCCTGTTATCCTTAAAATTCTGTTTCCGTTTACTTACTTCATTTTCTATCAGTACGCTATAGTAGCTAGGAGTTACGTTCTCCTTCCACTACTAATTTTCCTGATTGGTAGTCTCTATCCACGGAAATCTGAACGGATTTATCTTTTTACACTTCTGCTTTGTTTGTTAGCATATACGAGTGTTTTTTCGGCACTTATCGCCATTTCCACAATGCTGGTTCACTTTCTGAACATTTTGCAGGTATGGAAAGAACTTGAGCCAGAAAACCGAAGACGACAAATGAGGGCATTTGTCGCTTTTGCGCTTTTTCTATTATTGATGGCCATCCAACTGTGGCAACCACCCAATTCATCCTTCGCCAGAAACTATCATTTTGGACTAAGCCGCATCACATCCATGTTTTTGAAAGTGTCGGACGAGATCCTCTTCGAAGTTAAGCCGTTATCATACTTGGCTCTAGCCATTTCGTGCCTATGGTTTTGGTCTCGGCGTGTGTTGCTATTGTACTTGCTATCGTCACTTTCGATCATCCTTTTGTTTGCCATCAAATATTATAATTCATGGCATCAGGGTATTCTGTTTTTGGCATGGATCCTGCCAATGTGGATCAGCTTTCAGAGATTGGACTCGTCAGCTAGAATCTCAAGGATCTATTTCAGTCGAATTGCAATCACAACTTTCGCTGGCGTTTTCATTCTACACATGTATTGGGCATATTCTTCCTCAATTTCAGATTATCATGGGAGTTATTCTGGTGGACAAGCTGTTGCAAATTACATTGAGGAAAATAACCTTTCCGATACCAAGATCTATGCAACCCGCTTTTGGTCGACATCCATCCTCCCGTTTTTCGGTAAGAATATTTTTGCTAATCACAACAATGGTCGAAGACCTGCATTCTGGTTTTGGTCGGATGATAACAAACACAACAACAATTTAGTCCTAATCCTTGAAGAACAACCAGATTTGATTATCATCGGTCGACCAGCGGAACCACTGTCTGAGATTGATGGTTATCAAGCGGTTGGCTTGTTTGAAAGCAATCTGTATTGGAAAAACCAGATCAAAGAGAAGAATCACTTTGCAATATATCTGAAAACCGAATAAAGCAAGCTATGTTGATTCTTTTCAATCCATTTGTTTTGAGATGAAAATCCTTCATCTTGTGGACGGGTAAGTGTAGTAGCTGAGCGATTGTTTGCAGATGGCCGATTTTCTCAACCGATAGGTGCATTATTGCCTTGACAGTTTAGGATAGCATCGGACTAGTTGTTGATTACTTCACCAAGCCAATTCAAAAAGCAATTTTACAGTTGTTAACATATTCAGGAGTTGTACAATTGGTTCTCCTACAACTGCCGAGTATGTAGAGAAGGATTCTCAGTCGATAAAATTGTTGATCAACTTGAAGAAATATATAAAAATTCAACAGGAGTTTATACATGAGTACACCATGGCTAAACGGTTGTAATGGGGCGATCTCACTCAGTTTTGATGATGGATCTCAAGCTCAGCTTGACATCGCAATTCCGATTCTTGATGAGTTTGATTTACGCGGCACTTTCTATATAAATCCGCGTGATACTTCCAATCTTGATCCGTGGCGGCAGGTTGGCCTCAACGGACATGAAATCGGTAATCATACAATTCAACATATTTGTACCCAGAACTTTGATTGGGCTGCACAAAAGACCCTTGAGACATCGACACTTGATGAGATTGAAGCTGATGTTGTAGAAGCGGAACGAAGACTTCAAGAATTATTGCCAGAACAACCTAACCGAACCTTTTGCTATCCATGTTACCAAAATTATGTGGGTCAGGGCTTAAACCGGAAAAGTTATGTCCCCATGATTGCCAGACATTTTCCGGCCGCTCGTGGTACTGGAGAAACGGCCAATCATCCGCTGTTTACAGATCTACATTATTTGACTTCGTGGATTGTGGCGGGATGGATGACAGGAGAGGATTTATGTAAAGCAGCGGAAACGACTGACAGTCACCAACGATGGATTATCTTTGTTTTTCACGGATTTCAAGATGGTTTAGCATCCGTCTGGAATCCAGCTGGCACCTACCATGCTGGCGCATTTTCAGGCGGTGAATTCCGAAAACTGTGCGAATTCTTGGTGGATAATCGCCATAGATTATGGACCGACACAGTCGTGAACGTTTCTCAAAGTATCATCGATTGGAGAAAATCGCTTTAAAATTATTCCATAATCCAGTTACAGCTAAAATAAATCAGTTTTTATTTTATTGGGATAATAGCAGATCCAGCTATGGGATCGACCAGCCCGATGTTGGTTCAGTCCTCATTTGCTCTATAGCGTACAGTTCAGCAACGGTGATTTCCCGCCCAAGTTTGGCTGAGAGAAGTGCTCCACTCATGATTTCCATTACCTTTTGACCGTCTTCTCCACAACTGATTGGGTTTTTATCACTGGTACAGGCATCAAGAAAGTTACTAATCCGGCTTGAATTCGGCATGTCCGGAACATCCAATTGTCCCTCAACTATCTTTCCATCCTGTTCAACAAGTAGTGTGTCCCCTCTGAAGGCACCTTTGGAGCCAAAGATAAAAATGCCTTGGGGTAAACCTGAAATATTTGTTGCCCATCCTTTTTCGAATGTAAAAGACATGCCGTTTTTAAATCGAACGAATATGGATACATGTTCCTCAACGTCATAGATATCAACTTTGCTGTCCGTGGGCCTATCGATACCACGGTAGGCAGTGGCACTTACAGTTGCAGGTTGTGGATCCCCCAGAAGATAAAGTGTCTTGTCAATGTCATAGACACCCGTATCATAGAGTGCTCCGCTGCCCGCCTTAGTTGAATCAATAAACCATGGCGAACCTAGCATCATATCTATGCCGGGACGGCCACGAACCCTAAAACTTGTCATACGACCGTAATAAACATCACCGATCTTTCCAGAAGTGATGTAATCGCGTATGGCGTAATTGGTTCCACCAAGACGTGTACCCCCACTTTGGTATCCTAATTTGACACCCGCTTGGTTACATGCATCGCACATGGCTTTGGCTTCTGTTGCAGTCATCGCCATCGGTTTTTCACAGTAGACATGTTTTCCTGCCTGTGCAGCTGCAATGGCAGCTGGGGCATGAACAAACGGCGGCGTGCAAATACTAATCGCATCCAGATTCGGGATATTCAACATTTCGTTATAGTCGGTGAAGATTTGAATCTGCTCCTCATTGTACTGTTCAAGGTACTTCCGTTGGGTTGTTAACCGCTCCTTTTCTTCAGACGTTTCTGCTGTCTCTGTTTGTTCAGTTAGCTGCTGAATCCGTTTGGAAGATTCTGACATAATACTCCCTACTCTATTCTGCGCCCTCTCCTCCAGGACATCGCAAACTGCTTGAATTTGCACTCTTTCGGGGAAATTCAGGTAACCGTTTACATGGGAACCTGATATAGCTCCACAACCTATAATTCCAACTCCCAGTCTTTTTTCCATTTCCATACCCTTTGCTGATCCTGTAAATATTCAATAACTGATGCAGGCGATTACATCCGGTAATGTTGAAGATCTACATCATATTACTACGAGACAATCTTTTTTGGAAGTCCAAGTAAATAAATCTAATAAATCTAGGGATTATTCGTATCGTAATGCCTCGGTAGGTTGCAGACGTGAAGCTTTGATTGCCGGATAGAGCCCAAATGTAACGCCAATTACGGTTGAAACCAAAAAAGCTGCTGCCGCTGCGTTAATTGAAAATGACGCTGGCCACTGAGTGTCTTTGATCAAAAACTTAGTTACCGCCAAGGCTGCCCCAAATGTTAGACCACTACTGATAAGTATACCAATTGTTCCTCCTATGATGCTTAAAAGAACTGATTCAAGTAGAAACTGCAAACGAATATCGAGACCCTTGGCACCAACTGCTTTACGTAAGCCAATTTCGCGTGTCCGTTCGGTAACAGATACCAACATGATGTTCATGAGACCAATGCCTCCAACAAATAAGGAGATTCCTGCCACACCTGCCAACAGCAACTGAAGTATTTTACTAACATATCCAACTTGCTTAATTATTTCTTGAGCAATAAAAAAATCGAAATATTCTTCTGATTTATGCAGGCGACGCAAAGCAACTTTAAGTTCGGCTACAGCTTGATCTACTAAATCTATATCGGCGGCTTGTATCCAAAAATGGAGTCCGCTATTTTGTTTGCCAGTAAAGCGTGTTTCCATGGTTGTAAGTGGAATCAAAACCCGGTTGTCCCAATCTGTAGTTGCCATTTTATTCCCTTTTTCAATCATGGTGGCAATAACGGTGAAACGCTGATCTGAAATTCGCAGGATTTCGCCTATGGGATCAATGTCTCCGAAAATATCCTTGCGAACTTTGGAACCAATTGCACATACCATTCGATTTTCGGTCAGATCCTGTTCTTTGAAAAAGTAACCAGATTCAACAGGCCAGTTACGTCCCTCGGAATACATTGGCGTTACCCCTTCAACATCAACAGATTTATTCTGACCACGATATAAGACAGTTTTTCCGCCCGATCCGATAATGCCTGAAATGTTTTTTATTGAAGGGCAGAAGTTGGAAATTGCCGAGATATCTTGATATTCCAACCGTTCGGTAGTTTTATTGCGAACCCATTTTCCGTCTTTGTCTTTTATCTCACCAGGACGATATAAAACGATCGTCGTGGCACCACCAATTCGGTCAAATTCTGCGATGACGAAGTATTTCAACCCACCGCCGACAGACACCATTGCCACAACGGCAGCAATACCGATGATAATACCAAGGACAGTAAGGAGAGATCGCAACTTATTTCGTCGAAGAGCCGATAAGCTGACGCTTAGCCCTTGCATAATGCGCATGGGACACACCTAAATCAGATTGTTTGCAACTGTTTTTAGACGAAATGGGCAATTAGAAGATTAGGCGAAAGCATTGGCTTAATAACCTAATAATCATTAGAACAACTTGTTTGTTTTATTCTGACCTTGATAATACAACTACTCACAATGGGGATTTTATGAAAAGGCAACATAGCCTTACTGACTGATCGAAAAAAACATAAGTTTTAATCAATCAACCACACGAGATTGATTGCTGGCAGACAGTTAAACCTCAACAACTAAAAATTATCCGTTGGCCAATATAACAACTGGTCTGGAGGGAACAAAATTGACAGGATCGGGTACTTGATCAAGACGGAAGAAGCATCCAGTTCACCGAAAATCAACTGTAAGACTTGCAATTGACTCAGCTTTAAGTCAATGGTTGGTGCGTCGGTTTCAGGATCAACTTCAATCTTACCATCGCTAATGGTTAGTGTTTGTGCCTCCAATTCATACTGAAGCCGAATTTGTCCCTGCCAACCTATCAGGTCGGAGGAACGCAACCGATTCTCCAGCATCGGAACCAGTTTGACAAGCAACGACCTGAAGTTGGTGATCCGAAACATGAAATACCTCTGTTCATCAGTCGAAGATGCAATACCCAACTGATCTAAGGCCTGTTGGATCTCAGTATAGTCCTCCACCCGGATTGTCTCCTGGCCTGTTGCTATCCGATTCTGCAGGAAATGTCTCACCAACTGGTTAAGCGCTAGCCTATCGTTCACCGGGTTCGATCGACAACCGACTTCCAGAATATCCTTATTCCCACCTTTCAAATAAGCAACGATTTTCCCTTCTTGCCTGGCCACCCAAAACAGGTCTGGGTCCTGCCCTCGCCATTTTGGCTGGTTTCGCCAATAGGTCTGATCCCGAACCGTGGTGCCGGTACGGCTTTGATTGAATTGGTCGTAGATCAATATTACTTCGGGCAGATCGGTTTCGACATCGTATTTCTCGACCAACACCTCGGCGGCAGTCTCCAGTTTGGGCAAATTCGATAGATTTATAGAACGAAAAGTGACCGGATAAGTGACCCAACCCGCTTTGGCATAATGGTCATTGATGCCAGTAAACAACAGTGACAAATCGAAGCAGGAGGTGGCTAAATGGTTGGCTGTATCCAACAGCACTTGCGACGAATACCCCTTTTTGCGATGGTCGGGATGGGTGCCCACACTGCCCAATCCTCCCATCCTCACGACGCTGTTGCCAATCCGCATGGGTCGCTCGAAGATCACCACCACACTGGCAACCCGGCCATCGACAAAGCAGGCACGCGTATTGTTCAAATCGTACCAGGGGTCAAACTTCACAATGCGGCTGAAAAAATGGTCCTCAGAGAATCCCCCCTCTGACCAATTAAAAGCGCACATACTGCAATAAATTGAATCGTTGAGTTCCTCTATATTTTGGGGAGCTCGGTAGTCGATCTGCATTTTTTGACCCTCCCACGATT
>DTUY01000148.1 GCA_012963885.1 Candidatus Poribacteria bacterium
TTCGAGGGATTTCTCGACCCAGATTTATCCCCCAAACCATTTGCTCCCGTTTCTCGAAACGGAGTTGACTAAAAGGAATAGCAACTTCTACGATCCAACTGTTTTCATTGATTTTGGTTCGGCATTTCCAAACGATATCCCAGTCTCTATTCATGCTGTCGCCGCCATTGATTATTTTGCTATCTTGCATCGCTCCTAACGAATTGATCCGAAAGAAAAAACCGCTCCGGCGGTCATTGTAAGTATCTAAGAGGATAAACACATTGTCGTTTTCATGTAAACCTCGGGCATCACGGCGCATTTCATTGGCAACTAATTTGGAAAGATCTGAATCAAAGCAGGTAAATCCGAAATAAATGTGGCTGTCATCATAGAGTATTCGGGCTTCCATTGGCTGGGAGATGGGGGAACCTTCGTACGGTTCAATTTGAACGAAATGGTTAACTGGTTTTGCTTTCTTCCATTCGGGTTCACTGAGATCGCCATCAATTTCAATGCTTTCATATGTACGGTATGCTTCTACTTGATATTCCGACGATTGGTTCTGGGAATTAACTACGGGTAAAAGAGTGTAGACAAACAAAAATTGAAGCAAATACTTTACAGCTCTGAGTCGCTGACTCTTAAAAAACAAATTGCAATCCATGAATTTCCTTTTCTTGTTCCTTCATTTTATAAAATCTGGGCAGGTGAAAAACCTATAGACAAGATGTAAAGCACCTCTGAAATTTTGCGTTATGATTAAATCTGAAGTTTAGCCCGATTCACCTTATTCTATAAGTGAAAAGCAAATTCGGTGATAGGTAACTAAGCATATTACCAATTAGTGAAGACACTAGATGATGTTGCCTTTACCAATGCAATAGGTTCCTTCATCAGTTTCAATTTTGAAGAAAGAAAACTTCTGCCCCTTCCCTAGGCAGGAAACGGTTTAATATTGGCAATTTTCACAAGTTTCCTTCAGTTTTCAATATCAGGTGGTATTTATTAACTAATATCAGTTTTTCCAATCTGATTTATAGGCTGCCACAAAAGTTTCAAAAAATGGGCGTGTTCCTGATGTAAGAGTTTCCAGATAACCTTCCTCCAGAAACCAGGGTTGATGCGAGAAATAATCGCTACATGGTACAGATGTTTTGGTGTAAGTTAGCATTAAAGTCCTTCGAGATTTATCAGTATGGTATCGTCCACGATGCAGACCACATGGATTGAATGCCAGTGCGTCTCCCGGCTGAAGCGCTATGCATTGTGCACCTGATATTGCATTGGACCGGCTATTTGCACCATCATCCGCTTTGCGAATATGGTATTCTTCTGTCGTATCCCACCGTAAGTGTGATCCTGGGACAAGCTCAACATCATCGCTTGCAAGCAACGCAATTTGCAGTTGTATGGCATTACCCGTCTCTTTAGCGGATTGAATCTTAGCTTTCTCTTCTAGTTCCGTTTTTGTAGTAAACTGCGTGTCTCGATGCCAACTCCCGTCTTGGCTGGTCTGAGTTGGATTCATAAACAAACTCGTGCATCGAAAAAGCGGTTCCTCCCCTAGGATAGTTCGGCAAATTTCTAACACTTTATCATCTGCAACGGCATCCATTAAGTCAGTTAATTCTGACATATCGTTTTTAAAAAATCCTGAGTGATTGAGATGCCGCATAACCGTTGCATCGGAATTGCCACCAGGTTCTCCGGTTTCAGGATTGCAGATTCTCCACTGCTCAAGGATAGACTCGCACATAGACTTAAGCTGATCAGTTCGTTTTTGATCGAATACCTCCTCAACCATGACAAAGCCATCGCGTTGCCACTTATTGTGTAGATCAGAATTCACTAGCTCTTCCCTATAGTTTTCCGTTACATGATGCATTTGATTAGTTCAAACTTGGGAGTGTATATCTTCAAATTATAGGTGTTGAGCAAACCTATAACATGTATAATGTAACTCATTTGAAACTAAAAAGGTCAATAAATTTAATCACTAACTAATGATCGTGTTAACCAACCACTTTTACGATTCTAAAAAACAAGGAAGTTAGGAATGAAGGAGGAACTAAAAGTTGGAATTGTCGGAGCTAATCGAGGATCTTCATTCATGGCTCCGTTCACCGCAATTTCCGAGACTACAGTAACCGCTATATGCGATATAAACGAGGATGTTCTCGCAGGGATCGGTGACAAATTTGGCATAGATCAGCGCTTCACACAATATGAGGATATGCTTGACCAAATTGATATCGTCGTGCTGGCAACACCGGAAAACCTACACGTCCCTCAATCTATTCTGGCACTTAAGGCTGGCAAACATGTGATTAGTGAAGTCACGGCCGCCGTTTCAATTGAACAGTGC
>DTUY01000149.1 GCA_012963885.1 Candidatus Poribacteria bacterium
TTCCTCAACTGTCCCAAGAATTTGGATTTATTAGAGGTTGACCACATATTATAGTCTATATTATATCCACAAGCAAAAAACTGTGATACCTTCAACTGAGAATCTGACTTACACAACGAGCCCCCACTTTTGTGTGCCACGTGCCCAATTTGCGCACGAGTAATTCCTACTAGCAACTCCTCAGCTTGATACTGATACGGTAGTCGTGATAGAATGCCTCAACGTAAATACTGGTACTATCGACTATCTGATCTCGATCGATGATTACCGAGAAATAACCTTGAGGGAGACATATATGCCAAGAAAGCCTGTCAAAAACGGATTTTAGAGACGACAGTTCCGACGAGGTGAACGTCGCCTGAGGAGTGATGAAGTCAAGCACTATTTAGCGTTGGCCGATTCTGAGGATCCTCAAGATCAGATCGAAGCCATGGAAAACCTATGTCCCTGCCACGTCCGTAAACAAATTGATGTTGTATGGGAAGCTCTCTACCGCGGGCTTCAGGATAGAGCCTTGAAAGTCCGTCAGGCCGCTTGGCACACACTGGAAGATGGTGGTCGCCCCAACGATTCCAAGCTATATTTGATCATGGTTGAGCTCACCAACACCGAAACCAATCCCAAGCTGAAACAACAAGCAACTAAATTGGTGCAAGCAGTCCAAATAGTGGAGGACAAGAAACAAGACCTCTCTGGTCAACGCCACCATTACTTTACGGGCAAATGTGATTGGTGCGGCGATTCAATTGCTAAAGTGTGCCAACTCTATGACAGCGAACTTGAAATCGAAGGTACGGTTCGTTTGGCTCAGGTCTGTGACGGCTGCCAGAGCGAATACAAGCTTTAACTGACATGCAAAGCGTCGGATAATTTGCCCGCGTAAAAAAACAGCTTCTGAAACAACGTAGTACTGTATTTCTTCCAGCTAAAACCCAGAGCTCCATTGAGAAATTGTTCAGGAAAAACACCTTCGATGAGACAGAATTCGTCATCAATTAACTACATATATTTTCTTTAAACATTTCATCTTGGGCAAAATTGGAGGATGAACTGTGTTCTTTTCAACGAGTAATGGCTTCCGTAATCATCTCACAATCACACAATTTTATGTGCTATTACTTGTTTGTAAAGTGAAATTATAATATCATGTAGTACTGAAATAGAAAGACTATTTTACCTGCAATTAATTGGATTTAGTTAAGGCTATTTTACTTTCTAGTTTCTTTGCATATACGTAGATTCAGTTGAGCAATTAGACCATCATAGCAGAAAAAGCCCAGATGAATAAATATCATAGTTGGGTGTTAAATATGTAAAGGGATGTTAAGTTACGGATATTGTGTTTAGGTGGTGTGGGAAAGATATGTTGAGAATCGATCTCCGATTTAATCCCAACTTCGGATTTTGATCAGATAACCATTGCTGATCTGAATCAAACAGAAGCGGAGATTGTGATTGAATGGCCTGACGATTATCGTGTTGATTTCATTCGAATTGATGTTAGCGATACTCGAGAAGTAATTGATATTATGCGTGGTTATAATGTAGTTATGGATGAATGAAAAGGCATTGCTGTTTGAGTGCTTTTGATTGGCTAGGTCCAAGCAAGAACTGAGGCTGTAGGACTAAAGAGGTTTCAAATGTCTACCATTGACCATGACATCATCATTCTTGGTGGTGGCCACAACGGCTTGGTGGCTGCCTGTTATCTAGCTCAGGCAGGGATGGTCGGACCCAATCTGGAGAACAGGTGGCTAGCGGTACCTACTTCTATACGCTGAAGACAGCAGACTATGTGTCCACGCAGAAGATGATTATCTTGAAGTAGATCGAGGCTCAACTGGATCTATGCTGAGGATACCCCCACGAGTCACGGTAGGCCCACGGCAGTACATACAAAGCGTCGGATAATTTTCTAGCGCAAAAGAACAGCTTCCAAAACCGCGTAACATAGCACTATATCCTACCATCTGGAAGAATATAGCTTGAGATAGACAGGTCGTTTCTTGTCATTGAGTGTCCTCGATTCTCCAACCCCAATTACTTTGGCAATCCCACCATTTTACCCCGAGACGACAATCGTGATAGAATGCCATAATTAGTCCTATAACTTGGCACTCAAAGGGTAGCTGATATGGCGGACGTCTTCATCTCCTATTCGCGCAAAGATATAGAATTCGCTCAACGCCTGCACCATGAGTTGGAATTCAGAGCCCGTGACCCTGTCAATCTGTATCGAGGTACCGACCTAGGGATACCCACGCTTTTTCAGCGAAGCCAAACGGTTAAATCGGGGCTGCAGGAACCGCCGATAAAGGCACGAGGATTGGCTA
>DTUY01000150.1:0-35395 GCA_012963885.1 Candidatus Poribacteria bacterium
GCCATGCCAGGTGCACTGGTATCTCTGGTGATTTGCCTATGCGCACACCGGCCTGATTGGTGGAGACGAACAGCTGTCTTCGGGTTCCTTGGTTATTTAGGTTGGGCTTTTGGCGGCCAGGCCAGTTACGGCATAATCGTGGGATACACCAGTGGGACCTCCTTTCCAAATGTCTATTATGGTTATGCTTGCCTGTTTATTGTGGGTGGAATCTGGGGAGGGATTGGCGCAGGGCTTCTCAGTTTTGGTGTTACCAAACCGAGATCTTACCTCAATATGTTCATTGGACCACTAACGGTTATTTATGTTACCTGGTTCTTTCTGGACAAGGTGGGATTGCTAGATTGGTTGCAACAGAAATGGAGTATTTACGACACTTACTGGGTTAAGTCCGCTTCGGCATTTATTGCAGGATCTGCCTACTGGCTGATTGACCGCAAATCTCGCCCAGCTTGTCAGTTGGTTGTCTTAATTACGGTTGCCTGGTGGCTTGGCTTGGGACTACTAACCGGCGTTCTGGGCCTACACATGACACCGCCACGTAGCGACAGCTGGGCAGCCCTATTGGGTGTAACAGTGGCAATTTTCGCTTATTTGATCAAAAGCAAAAACTGGGCGGGCCTGATGCTGGCTTGTTATGGGGTCTTGGCCGGTGGAATTGGTTTTGCCTGCGGGGATTTCATCCAAATGCTGGGACGTGCCAAGTGGGGGCCGATTGCCCAGTATCCTATTTTACAGAAACTTCCTTATTGGACGTTGATGGAACAGACATTTGGATTTATCATGGGACTGGGGGTGGCCATCGGCTTTATCCAACTTATCAGAGGCCAAGTGGCACCAGCGGTTGAAGACAAGGATCAAGGGTACCTGAACGAATTCGCCGTTTTCTGTTTGCTGGTTCCAATGATGTGGGTTAATTTCAAAAAGAACGTACACGCTTGGATTAGAGACGGCAGACTCGTTCCAGATTATTTTGGACTGTCGACAGCGTGGTGGGCTGTCATCCTTAGTATAGCGCTGGTGGGCTTGGTAACCTATGCTCTCTATCATAATCGACAGTCCAAACTGGCCTTGATTCCCAACAGCGCGTTAGGCAAAGGACAGTTGCTGTTCCTGCTGGTTGTCTGGTTTATCATAGTTGGATATTTCACCAGAGTTATAGGGGGAACAGGGAGTGTTGACGGGATCAACATCACCAGCTTTTGGCTGGCTGCTTTCATTGTTTCATTCGTTGTGTTGAGTATAGATCAAAAAGGGATACTGATTGCTGGTAACCCTGTTCTGGCCACTGACCAATCTTGGATACCAGGCTGGCGTCATTGGCTGCTGTGGGCTTTCCTACCGATATTTTTGGCGATACTGACCCAACTGACAGTTTCACTGGAACTGCCGATTGATCATCAGCGCTTCAATTTTAACAGGTAGAGAATTACACCCAAGTAGCGTATGCATGCCGAAAAGTAGAAAGATGACATCAAAACCAATTCTGGATAAAGCTCCAGACTGGAAATACGGGCTAACGCTGCGTTCCAAAAGATGGTGACAGGGCCAGAAACCATAGTATTGCCAAACTGAAGATGGGATTTTTGCTAATTCATTTGGTGATAAACAATGGATTACTGAAACTATTGACTATAAGACGACGAATGTGGTAATTTTTAGCAATCGAGGCTGACAAAATGACACCAAGGACCTTGAATGAGTCGATCTAAACGACGACAGAAAAGAACACAGCAACCACAGAAAAACCTTCTGATCAAATCCAGCCTCGATCAGGCTGTCTCCTTGCATCAGTCTGGAGAGTTGCAACAAGCGGCACAAATTTACGAGCAGATAATAACTGTTGACCCAGAGAACGCTGATGCCTTCCATTTGCTGGGTGTCATTGCCAGCCAATTGGGCAATAGGGAAACGGCCATTGATTTGATTGCTCGAGCCATAGAATTAAAACCCAGCCGGTCGTCTTTCCATTACAATCTAGGTAAAGCTTTTCAGGAAGAAGGTAGAGAGGAAGAAGCCGAACTGTCCTACCGTCGGGCTATCGAAGTAGACGCCAAAAATGGTGATGCTCACCTTAACCTGAGTATTGTACTCAGAGCGCAGGACAAATTGGAAGAAGCTATTCAGTCCTACAAACAGGCACTGGAAATTAAACCTAACAATGTCGAAGCACACTTCGCGCTTGGCAACCTGCTGAAACAACAGGGCAAATTTGAAGAAGCCATCCAATCCTACAAACAGGCACTGGAAATTAAACCTGATTATGCGGCAGCTCATCGGCTCATCGCCCGTATCACGCAACACCAAGACTACGATGATGGTCTCAAAGAGATGGAAGATCAACTGGAGGATCCGGAGACAACTGAGGAGCAAACGATGCAACTGTGTTTCGGATTCGCGGGATGCATCAAGCCAATAGAAACTCTCGCGATGCCAATAACCTCTTAGCCACGGCAGAAACCGGATTGAACAACATCAGTGATTTGCTGGCACAGATGAGGGAACTGTCGGTTCAAGCCGCTACCGATACGCTCAATGATACCGACCGAGCCAGCATCGACTTGGAATTCCAGGCCCTGAAAAATGAACTGACGCGAATTGCCAGCGTAACGGAACATAACGGCATGAATCTTCTTAACGGTACATATCAGACAGGCACTGGCGAAGCCGAACCAGTGTCGCTGGCCAACAATCAGAACAGTCTAGCTGCCGAGGCCTATAACCAAGATCAGCCCGGTATAGATCCTGGAAGTGCCACTCCAGCCGACGACCAAAGAGGTCACTGGCGTATCCAGATTGGTGCCGATAACGATGTCGATAGCCAGCACGAATTCAGCATAATGAACGCCACTGATGTGGGATTGGAGACATCAAGGATAACGACGTGCTGACGGTGGATAAGGCCAGAACAGCAGTCACCGCCTTGGATGATGCCATAGATGAAGTTAACCGGGAACGCAGTTATATCGGTTCGGAACAGAACAAACTGCAGTTTACCATGTCCAACTTGAGCAACACCATCAATAGCATAGAAACAGCCCGTTCCAACATAGAAGACGTGGACTATGCCTTAGAAATGTCGGAATTGACCAAGAACCAGATATTGGTGCAATCAGGTACGATCATGTTAGCTCAAGCCAATATAGTATCGCAGAACATCCTGCAACTGCTGAGTAACTAGATTTTAGTATCACTTGTTGTCGTAGCAGCTGTTTTGTCAACTCCTACTAGACGAGACGGTGTTTTCTCCTAATATGTTGTTGTGTAGAAAAGAGACCTGTTACCCAAACAGGTCTCTTTTTTTGTTTCTTGATATGCAGGTTACGATACTTGCCATATCCCTCCTTAAAAGGTAAGATGATGAATTGAGCCAAGCATTTTCACCTAATCTTCCAGGGATTTAAGTGTTATATATCGAGTGAATTTGGTAGCAAGGAATAGTGATGAATCATGATCTGGAATTGCAGCCCCAGCGGAATCCCAACATAATCTGGATTTTTGGTGACCAGCATAGAGCACAGGCGCTAAGCTATCGTGGGAATCCCAACGTATATACACCTAACATTGATAACTTGGCTCGTAGCGGCATGCGGTTTGACAGTGCTGTAGCTGGAGCACCCTGGTGTACCCCTTTTCGCGGTGCGCTGCTGACCGGTATGTACCCGCATCAAAATGGGGCGGATCGAACACCGTCTCAACTATCTCCTTCCCTTCCTACTATAGCTGAACCATTCAACCAGGCCGGTTACCATACCGCTTATATTGGCAAATGGCACCTGGATGGTTCTAACAACCGGGAACACTATGTCCCACCCCAGCGCAGAGGTGGTTTTCAACACTGGATGGGCTATGAGAATAACAACAATCAGAACGAATGTTACGCCTATGGCCATGAAAGTGAAGAACCGATTCGTTTGTCGGGATATGAAACAGATTCATTGACTGACATGCTGATCCAGCATTTGGGAGATCATGTTGGAACGGATGCGGATTATCAACCGTTCCTAGCTGTCCTATCGGTGCAACCACCCCATGATCCTTATACCTCGCCAATCAATCCAGAATACAATCAGATACGCATTCATCCCAAAGACATCAAGTTCCGAAGTAACGTTCCCAATGTGCCTTGGATTCGAGAAAAAGCTGAACTTGATTTGGCTGGCTATTACAGGATGATTGAAAATCTAGACTACAATGTAGGCCGTATCAGTCAAGCGTTGAAGAAGATGGGGGTTGACCGAGAAACCTACTTGGTCTTTTTTTCTGACCACGGCGATATGCTTGGCAGCCATGCTCAGTGGGGCAAATCCAGTCCGTGGGAGGAGTCTATCCGCATTCCGTTTATTATTGCCAAGGTGGGAGGAAGATATGGCATGAAGGTTGGGCGCACTGAAGCGGTTATCAACCATGTTGATATTGCTCCGACAACACTGGGTCTTTGTGGTATTCCTGTCCCCTCAGGTATGGTGGGATACGATTACTCGGCACATTGTATTCATCCTGATGCACCGGAGTACAAAGGGCCACCAAAAACCAATAAAGAGCCGGAATCCGCTTACCTGCAACAGATTCCGCGTAAGTTCCACCGACATTCAGTCAACAAGGCTTGGCGCGGTGTGATTACCAGAGACGGGTGGAAATACGTTTGCACTCCTGGTAACGACTGGTTGTTATTCAATACTGCTGAAGACCCCTACGAGCAAGCCAACTATGTCTACGATAGGTCTTACCAGAAACCAAAAGAATATTGTCACAATCTGCTGGCTAGCTGGGTTGAGGAGACCGGTGACAGTTTTCAATTGCCGGATATTCAATTGCCACAATGAGATGGTGGTCAGATACCCAGGCGATTACGTCTCAGAATCTCTTCCGTGGTCTGCAGAGTCGTTACCTTATGACCGGGAATTGGCAGAATTCGCTCATGAATAGTGTCAATAATCCAGTCTTTCTGTGGAAAAAATGATTCTTCTAACTCAGCAGCCGGTGTAATCCAATTTCGGGAACCAACCACGCTAACAGGGCCATCCAAATAATCGAATGCCAGTTGACTGATATTGGAAGCAAGCGTATGAAGGAAAGATCCCCGTTCACAAGCATCTGAAGCCAGCAAGATCTTCCCAGTCTTTTTCACCGACTCAACGATTTTGGCATAATTTAGCGGATTAACGAAACGGGCATCAATAACTTCTGCAGAAATACCATGCTTTATTTTCAATTCTTCAGCCGCATCCAGCGCCCGATATAAGGTTGCGCCAATAGTGAGGATGGTTATATCTTTGCCGCTTCTATGGATCATAGGTTCGCCCATCTCTGTCTGGTAATAATCAATCGGCACCCCGCCTTCAACAAGAACTTCCGGTTCAGAATACAGACGTTGACTCTCAAAGAAGACGACGGGGTCTGTTCCGCAGAGTGCAAGATTCAGCATTCCTTTTGCATCGTAAGGAGTGGCGGGAAACATAACTTTCAGCCCCGGGATATGTGCCACGATCGAGCTCCAATCCTGAGAATGTTGCGCACCATACTTGGATCCCACCGAGACACGCAGGACCAGCGGCATCTGCAGCGAATTAGCAGACATTGACTGCCACTTTGCCATCTGGTTGAAAATCTCATCCCCAGCTCGTCCCATAAAGTCGCAATACATTAATTCTGCCACCACGCGACCTCCAGAGAGTGCATAACCAACAGCTGTTCCCACAATGGCAGCTTCGGAAATAGGTGAGTTGAACAATCGATGATAGGGTAAACACTCTGTCAAACCACGGTACACACTGAACGCTCCACCCCAATCACGGTTTTCTTCACCATACGCAATCATGGTCGGATCTTCATAAAAACGGTAAACCATGGCTTCAAAGAGCGCTTCAGCATATGTTAGGCACTGAAGTTTGGGTAATGGTTTTCCACCTTGTAACCCAAAACGGTGTTTTTTCAGAGTTGATTTTAGACGACTCTCTTCTTTAGGAATAAGTACTTCTGGTTCATCATCCAACATACGTTCCTTATATTGGTCGGAAAACATCATCTTTCCAATAGTATCAACTTGGATGTTTATGCGGGGAGAAGTTTCTAAACAACTTGAAGCCCTCAACACCTCTTTCAAACGGTCCTTAATATCTACATCAAAACTTTGCAAACAATCGTCATCTGCGTGACCATTATTTTTTAAGTATGTTCCGTAACTTATCAGCGCATCCTGCTGTTGCCAGAGATCTATTTCCAATTTATCGCGGTAGGAAGAAGCGTCAGAAGGAGAATGTCCAGAGATACGATAGGTTATAGTATCTAATAAAACAGGACCCCGTCCTTTTTCCAAGATTTCGCGTTTACGCTCTATTGCGTCTGCTACAGCCAGAGGATTATAGCCGTCTATAGATTCCGCATGCATTGCCTCAGGGTTGACGCCTAACCCAACTCGAGCCAGGGTGTCAAATCCCATTGTTTCCCCTTTGGTTTGCCCTCCCATTCCATAAAAATTATTCATAAAATTGAAAATGATTGGTGGGTTTCCACCCAAGTCCGAATCCCATAAAGCACGATACTGATCCATGGCAGCAAATGTCATAGCTTCCCAAACCGGACCACATCCCATGGAAGCGTCACCGATATTAGCGATGACAATCCCGGGTTTGCGGTTAACCCTTTTAAAGAGAGCTGCCCCTGTGGCAATGTCAGCGGAACCACCAACAATAGCATTATTAGGCATAACACCAAAGGGAGGAAAAAACGCATGCATCGATCCCCCCATACCTTTATTGAAACCATTTTCCCTGCCAAAGATCTCGGCCAATGTGCCATAGAGGACATAATTGATGGCAAGATCCTTAATATTACCTTGAGTAAAGGTCTCTACTGTTCTAAGGAGCATTCCATCCAGATAAGATTCCATAACGCTTATCAATTCATTTTGGTCTAATACATCAATGGCAGAAAAACTTTTGGCCAAAATTTCTCCATGGCTGCGATGAGATCCAAAAATAAAATCTTCTGGTAAGAGATGATAGCATTGTCCGACAACAGCGGCTTCCTGTCCGATGGAAAGATGTGCTGGACCACGGTGATCGTACTCGATTCCTGCATAGGCACCTTCTTTCTTGATTTGGTCCAACATGGTTTCAAATTCACGAATGTAGACCATATCCCGGTACATGCGCACCAAGTTTTCTGTGCCGTATCTCCGGGTTTCCTGTGCAGGATCCACAGTATAAGCGTTTACAGGTTTCCTGGCTTTTTATAACCGATTTTTGGCGAATATCAGCAGGATGAATGGTAATTGACTTGGGCAATCTTAATTCTCCTCAACTGCAAAATTCTGTAATCCCCATCTATGTTGGCAAGTAATACAAAGTGTCTTTAAAAATTTCTGATACCGTCGGATGAGGGAAAATAACATCTTTGATGTCCTGTACCCTAAATTCGTTTTCAATCATGGCAGCTGCGCCATAAATTATTTCTGAACAGGTTGCACCAACCATCTGAACGCCCAATAACAAGTCTGTCTGTGCATCTACCACGACTTTACAAATTCCTCTTTTTCCGGAATTTTCCACTAGGAACCGTCCATTAGCATTCATTGGCAGTTTAGCTGTTTTAACTGAAATCCCCTTATCCTTCGCTTCTGCTTCGGTCATACCTACCCAGGCAGCTTCCGGATTGGTGTAGACTACCCAAGGTATTGCATGATAACGCATGCTATCCTGTTCACCAGACATATGCCTGACCGCTACTTCTCCCATGCGGGAAGCGGAATGGGCTAACATCGACGTACCAGTAACATCGCCAACAGCGTAAATATGAGGGACATTGGTTTGCATAACCTGATTGACCTTAATGCCTTGCTGATCAAAGTCAATGTCGATATTTTCCAATCTTAGACCTTCAACGTTGGGTTTTCTTCCTACCGATACCAAGACCAGATCGCAGGATATGGTCTTAGATTCCCCGTTTTGACTATAAAAAACACTGTTAGCAGTAATACGCTCAACTTTAGATTCGAGATGAAAATTTACTCCTTTGATTGATTTTCGCAACATGCCAGCTAGCTCATTGTCTAAAGGGGAGATAATTTCCGGCAGTACTTCAATCAGTGACACCTGGACACCCACATTTGAAAAGAAGGACGCAAACTCACATCCAATCGCACCACCGCCGATGACAACTAAATGGTCCGGCAATTTATCAACTTCAAGAATTTCCTTACTGGTTACCACTTGCGTTTCGTCCAAGCCGGAGATTGGCGGAAAAACAGGCGAGGCACCGGTTGCGATAATCACATTCTCTGCTTGATATTGATCCCCGTTAACTTGGATCGCACGCCGATTGACAAAAGAGGCATCTCCTGTCAGAATATCGACTTGGCGTTGTTTCATTTGGAAGCCAACACCGTTGCGCAGAGTTTTTATTATCCTTTGTTTGTAGGCCATAGCTTTTGCCAGATCAAAACGTGGATTTTCGACAATTACTCCATAGATGTCTAAATTGCAAGCTTGGGCAAACAACTTGCCTGAATTGATCAATGTCTTGCTAGGAATGCATCCCGCGTTTAAGCAAACTCCTCCCAGATCTGCCTTTTCAACCAACAACACCTTTTTACCCCTCGCTCCGGCTCTTTCGGCTGCGATATATCCTCCTGGGCCAGCACCGATGATAATCAAATCATACAATCTATCTTTTTCCATTGAAGTCATCTATTCCTTGCACTGCGGTATTTTGAATTCCTTATTACTCATTGAAAGATTTTCAGTTATATCAACAACCGAATCAATTTTTGATATCTGCTGCGAAAACGCACATAGAAAACGAGCGGCAGGAGAATCCTCAACCGTTTGGCGGTTTACAGTTAAAGATAATCCGATGTGAGAAACGAACTCTATCTTACCATTAACTTCTACAGGTTTTAAATTAATGTTACCTATACCCAAAATCCCAACTTGTGGGACATTCAATATGGGGGTGAAACTCTCGATTCCCAGAGCTCCCAGATTGGTGACTGTAAACGTACCGCCTATCAAGTCATCCGGAGACACTTCACCCTCCAAACAGGCAAAAGACAAACGCCTGGCTTCCTGAGACATCTCTTCCAAGCTCAAGTCTTCAGCGTTCTTAATAACTGGTACCAACAAGCCGCGTTCAGTATCTACCGCAAACCCCAAATTCACCTGTTTGGACCAAGAAATGGAGTTGTTGGTAAAAAGCGCGTTTAGCTGAGGATAACCAATCAGTACTCTAGATACCAGAAAAAGAATCAGATCGTTAATCGTAATTTGCTGTAACTCGGAATTTTCCTCCAATCGTTGACAAAGGGATAATAAACTGCGTGCGTCTGCCGAAGCGTTCAAGGTAAATCGAGTTGTTGACCGAACAGAATTTAGCATACGTTCAGCAATGATCTTACGTATTCCCTGGAAAGGAATTGCCCGTCTGTGCTTACCAGCAGGAGGCATGGCTTCAGGTAGCGCAATTCCGGACTCCAGACCGTCCAGTGTAACCTGGCCACCAATACCCGACCCATATGCAGGTACAATCAAATTCTGTTCTGCGGCTACTGTTCTGGCTAGCGGGGTCACTGGCTGCCGATTTAAGAAGGCAAATTGTACATCTTTCTCCATAACCCGACCATTGGGGCCTGTTCCTTGAATGCCCGAGGTATCTATTCCCGACTTTGTTGCCAAAGCTTCAGCACGCGGAGATATACTGAAATTCAAATCCGATTGTCTTGAAACACCTTCTACCATCGACCAAGAATTGACTGCACGAGATTCTACAGGCACCTCAATCCCATTATCAGTGGCAGTAATCCTCTTTACTAGCAGACCGGAATTTCCTGGCCTCATATTCTCAGGTCGAAGATTACTTGCATTTTCGCCCAGTTCGCCGACAGCTGCGATGTTAGTTAGGGCATGGACCTCATCCCCTGTCTGGAAGAATATTTCCAGAACAGTACCTGATACTGGACTATCTACTTCCAATAGCGCTTTGTCAGTTTCTACTTCGCAGATTGTCTCCCCTTGAGTGATTTCATCCCCTGCTTTCTTTTTTCAATCAACGATGATACAACTCTCTACTGACTGGCCCAATTTGGGCATAATGATCGCGGTTGCCATAGTATATTCTTAACCGAAACTCACAAAATGTGCTTGCGATAAATTGAACACTGTGTAACCTTATAGTGTAAGTGTTCCAAAAATTACATTTGTGAAGAACAACATAATAATATATCATACATCGACATGTAATCGCATAAGAGGGTATTGGCACAACATGCCAGTGTTTTGAAATGATATCAATAGGTGAAAAGCGTATAACTAACGAAAGGAATTAACGCGTGGCTATTCGAATCGCAATTATCGGTTGTGGTGGTATGTCAGGAGGACATCTCAACGCTTACTTAACAATTTATGAATCTGAACCTGAAAAGCTCGAGCTGGTAGCAATGTGCGATGCCATCAAGGAACGCGCTGAGAATTTTGCTGATCGTGTAAAAGAAACTACTGGTAAAATGCCAGCAGTTTATGATGATGTAGATGAGATGCTGGCAACAGAAAACCTGGACGGTGCTGATATCTGTACATCCCACGCTTACCATCACGTTGCGGCAACTAAATGCTTAAACGCTGGTGTCAATGTGATGGTTGAAAAACCGACGGGAATTACGGTCAAAGCAACACATGCTATTATTGAAGCGGCGGCAGCAAACAACAAAATTGCAGCCACAGCAGAGAATATCCGGCGTATGCCGAGCCGACGGACATCCTGGTGGTTGATGAATGAAAAGAAAATGCTCGGTGAGATGACCACGTTTTATGCACAACATGCTAGTTACCGTGCACCAAGCCCTGAATCCGATTGGCATTGGCGGCTTGATCTGTCACTTGGTGGTGGAGGTATGGTAATGGACTCCGGCGCCCATTATGGTGATACTATTCGCTATCTATTTGGCGATCCTGACACAGTTTATGGACGCGTGTCTCAAATTATAGACCGTAAAGTCACCAAATCCGGTGAACTCGTCCAGGATGAACAAGAAGATACATGGATGGCAACTATTAATTTCAAAAGCGGTGTGACTGGACTTTGGACTTGCAGCTGGGCTGCTCCGGGGCATGATTTTAATCATGTTATTTATTATGGCACTGAAGGCGCACTTATCGATAGTGGTGACATCTTTCATGGTCCATTTGATGAGGCGGAGATCGTACTTAAAGACGGATCTCAGCACAGTATGGAAGACTTGATAGAAGATTATATGTCGAGTCTGGACGAGGAAGAAAAAAACCGACTATTCCCGCATGGTTTCACTGATGGAGTGGTTCTGGAATGTTATGATTTCGTTGATGCTATTGAAAATGACCGTCCACCAGAAATTACTGCGGAAATGGGGCTTCGAGCAAAATCAATCTGTGAAGCTATCTACGAGTCGAACGCTTGCAATCAAGTTGTTGATTATGAGGCTGTTGTATCCGGTGAAATTGAGGTTTATCAAAAACCAATAAATGAAAGATGGGATCTATAATCATCACACGTTTAGCTTTACTGGGAAGTTAAGCTAATATTAGGTCATTTTAAAACAGCACCAATACTTTTTGTGAGGAAAAACAAATGATTAAATCAGTTTTACTATGGGAAAACCAAAGACGATATATCCGTGAGGCGATTGATGCAGGAGAATTGAAGGGTGCTATTGTACCAACAGGAAGTACTGAACAACATAATGAGCATCTAGCCATGATTCATGATACCGCTAGTGCCTCACATGTTTCGGAACTGGCAGCAGAAAAGCTGCGCCCGCAGGTGATTGTCACTACGCCATTGGCCATCGGTGTATCAGAACATTGGATGGATCATAAGGGAACTCTGACGCTCCGGCCTGAAGTGTTTGGGGAGGTATTATACGATGTTTGTGATAGTTTAAGGCGTCATGGGATTGAAAATGTGCTGATTATCAATGGTCACGCTGGAAACGCAGGGCCCATTCAACAACGATTGGAGGATTTTCGTCAGCGTTTAGGTATCAATCTCGCCTTTCATTCATATTGGGAAGCCTACACGAGCGAACTGGTTGAGAAACAGATGGAATCTGGCAATTGCCCTGGACATGCTTCAGAATTCGAGACAGCCTTTGCCTTAGCTGCGTTTCCTAATAATGTTGATTGGGAAAACGTGGATTACGATAATGCCAAACTAACTATCTCCAATCCAGATCGTGCTGAAAATGATCGTGCATACCATCATGAAGCTAAGCTTGCAACAGCCGAGAAGGGTCAGGTGATGATAGACGTGGCCGTCGATTGGGTGTCGGAAAAAATGCAAAATATGATTCAATAACCAAGTGTATATATTCGTTCCCAAATAACTAACTTTCTTTAAACGATTTTGGGAGGTTAAGATGAAGATTACTGATATTGAGGTCATGCAGGTTAAAGCTCCATATCATCAGGGTATCAGTGAACTGATGATACGCCGTAACCTGTATCAGATTAATTACGTCTACAGAGTCTATACTGACGAAGGCATAGTCGGTATTGGAGATGATGGCAAGCAACCGGATGAAGTGATCCAAAGGTATATTGGCCGCAACCCGTTTGAATTTATAAATGGATCTGCGCCAACACCGCTTCAGCAGGCATTTTATGACATTATGGGGAAGGCACTTGATGTTCCAATGTACCAACTTTTAGGAGAAAAGGTTCACCATAAAGTTCCAATTGCCTATTGGTCGATCGATATGACGCCTGAAGAATGGGCTAATGAAGCCAAACATGCCTATGCTCTCGGATATCGTGTGCATAAGATAAAAGCACGGCCATGGTTTGAAATTGTCGAACAGGTTCAGGCAATTTCAGAAGCTGTGCCTGCCAATTACCAGTTGCGAGTCGATGCCAACGATTCTTTCGAAACTCCTGCACAGACTCTTAAGGTGGTTGATCTACTTCAAGAATACAATATTGAGTCTTTTGAAACACCAATTCCTCAGAAAGATATCGAAGGTTATGTGGAAATTAAGCAACATTGCGATGTGCCGATTACCATCCATTTCGGCAACCCGGACCCAATTGAAGCCATAAAAGCCAATATGAACGATTCGTTCATTATTGCTTATCCGGATTCTCGTGCCTCGAATGCTAAATATGAGGCGGCGGTCTCGCAGGCTGCTCACTTACCTGTCTGGCTTCAGATCGTGGGGCTTGGAGTGACCACTGCCTATGTAACCCATCTCAGCGCTACCATGCCCAATGCTACCATGCCCGCAATTACACTCAGTTGTTTGCGAGAGAATGCTCTTGTTAAACCGGCAATTCAAATGGAAGATGGCTACGCAACAGTACCGGAGAGGCCGGGGTTGGGTGTGGAACTGGATGAAGACGCACTTGATAATTGCCGAATCTGAACCTCTGATAAAAATTCTGAAGAGCAGACCGATTGATTATAGTACAAGGGGATAACTTTCAATGTGGTGTTTGTGTGTTGCGAGTTAGCGTTGAGGAACCGCAAAATCTGATGTGCGGCCGGTTCAAGAGAGGGAAAGTTATCTCCGTGCCTCAGGGAGAACATCTGTACATCGGATCAGCCATGAATAAAAAAAGGTCTGCTTCGCTCGCTTCACGACTTGTTCGTCATGCCACCAGAACCGGAGAAAAATCTCCACATAAAATTCGTCCTCGGATGATTGCGTTTTTCCAGCAGATTCAACTTGGAAACAATGATCTGCTGCCCAAGAGTCCCAAAAAAGCATTCTGGAACATTGATTATCTCCTAGATATTCTTTCCGTGGAAATTACCGGTCTCATTGCTTTCCGAACGAATAGAAAGCTAGAAGCAAAATTGGGTGAATTCCTCGAGAATGACTCAAATACCTGGATTCTTGAGAAAGGTCTGGGAGCAAGCGATATTCCCGGTAACGCCCATTTCCTTAGCTTAACATCACAAAGTGACAGGTGGTGGCTGAATTTACCAAACCGACTTGACGCTATAATATCGTAAGGTTTCCCTTTGAATTAGGTTGAAATCAAACGTTACTATCAAGCTTCTACTTCACCTGTTTCATCCGGCCCGAATTGGCGCATGGCCATATCCTTAATTCCTTTCAGGTCAAGTTTTCCAGTCCCTAACAATGGTAGTTCCTCAGTCTCGTAGAAACTATCTGCTGATGGGATGAAGATATTCGGCATTCCTTTCTCATCTGCCAGTTTTTCCCGCAGTTCGTTTGGTGTCTGTTGCAACGGCCTATGGATGATGATTAACCGCTCACCCCTCTTTTCATCGGGCACAGCCGTCACAGCTGCCATGAGAGCGTCTTCATCAGTAGACTCGATGATTTCATTGAGCATCTCTTCAATCCGAACATGAGGTACCATTTCACCACCAATTTTAGAAAATCGACTCACACGCCCGGTAATTCGGATAAAACCATCATCATCTATTTCAGCAACATCACCAGTACGGTACCAACCGTCTAAAATCACCTCATCAGTTAGGTCTTGGCGGCCATAGTAGCCTTTCATAACGTTGGGTCCTTTAATCCACAGCATACCAGAAGCATTGGTCCCAAGTTCCTCGTCAGTATCCAAATCGGTAATTTTGGTTGTGACTCCGGGGATAGGCAGACCAACCGTGCCCTCTTTCAGGTCAATCTGGGAATTATCTGCTGAACGACTGGGTGGGACGTTAACCGACACTAACGGTGATAACTCCGTAGCTCCATATCCCTCAACCGGTTGTATATTGAATTTCTCCTCAAAAGCGTCGGCCAAATCCTTTGGCAACTTTTCAGCACCGGTTACAATTACATCAACTGATGCAAATTCTTCCGGGCTACAGCGATGCAGAAACCCACGCAGGAATGTCGGTGTAGCTAAAAGTATAGTTCCTTTGTGTCGCTGACAGAGCTTGCCAATTTGTTTGCCTTCCAGAGGACTGAAGTGATAAGCGGCCTTGATGTCCAATGCCATTGTAGCCCAGAGAGTAGCAGTAAATCCAAATGAATGAAAAAAAGGCAAGATCCCAATCATGACATCTTCATGCCCCAGTTTAACAATTTGGTCGATAGCCTTGATATTTGAGCCAATGTTAGCGTGGGTTAGCATCACCCCTTTGGGAACACCAGTCGAACCGGAGGTGAAAATAATAGTCAATAGATCTTCTTCCTTGACTTCGTGTAATCCCAGATTACGTTCTAATATTCCTGCGGGAGTAACACAAGCTGAGAATAATGCTGATAGCTTATTGAACAGACCTGCCTTGAGATCCGGATTTTCGCGAAAATCTTCTAAATAGATAATCTCAGCTTCCAGATCGAGATCGAATTTTTCCCAAGCCTTGCGACTAGTGATAACATGTTTGATATGACATTGTTTCAAGCAAGCATTCAAAACTTCGGAGGTAGCAGTATAGTTCAGGTTAACAGCAGCACGACGATCCAAAGTTAATGCCAGATTGACAATAACTGCCGGTACAGTCGGGGGTAACAGGACTCCAACGCATTCTTCATCAGTATCAAGTACATGTTGACGAAGTAGTTTGCGCATAATAAGCGTACCAGCCAGTAGTTTATAACCACTAAATTCCAGCCCCATAGAATCGGCAATTTTAGACTGGCGACCTCGTTGCTTGCACCGACGAATGAAAAGTCGAGTCAGATTCATTTCATCTTGAGTTTGGTTTTCCATTGCGTTCCTCCTCATTGTTTTGCCACTTCCTTATGAAAGACGAATTCTGCTCTATGTCAAAGCCCCAACGTCCCTATGTTCCAGAAGTTTTCAGCTAACTTTGATTCTGCTTTTCGTCATGCTGCATGGTACCCAATAAATGAATAAATTCTATCATGAACGGCATTGACATACAACCAATCCGCCAGAAAACTACTGATATTCGTCCAAATTTAGAATATCTTTTCAACAAAGTCAATAACGAACCAACTGAAATCCAAGCCAATCTAACGGCCGAGCATCCAGCCTTGTAACTGGAATATTTTGGATTGGCAGATCCATGTCTTTTTGGACACACATCTAGTCCGATTGACAGACATTGTTTAATAGTAATGGTAATGGATCCAAGGTGAAAACACTTCTCTCAACTGCGACCGAGTGTACCTTGATGCGTTGTTCCATTTGCTAACGGCAGTGAATAGGATGTCGACGATTTCGTAGGTCTTGGTGAAATCTGGATTGACTCAAAAGCGGATTTCCCCTTTGGTAATATTGTGTAATATCCACCCGGCTGCGTATCAAAACGAAGGATCTTTCCTGAGATTTCCTTGGTTTCAGTATCAACTCCAATAACTGTGCAGGTCATGTCCCAAGGATTACGGATTTGACAGATCTCTCCTAGCCGGGACTCGACTTCGACAAACGCCACTTCCCCCTTGCGAATAGTACTTGTCACCATGAATCCCCCTCGGGCCAACAAACGAAAGGATGTATCCCAAGTCTTCGGCCAAGCAGGAAAAAGACTGATAACTTCTGGCTGGCCGGGATGAGGGGAAAGGCTCTGCAACAACGCATCTTGCAAAGTTGTGGTAATACACCCCAGATGCTCAATGGAGTGTGCCTGCTCTCCTTCAAAGAGACTAAATCCGTTCACCAATGGTGCAAATGATGCGTAGTAGCTGGCCAGGACAGACGGGAATTGATCACCACGCCCCACTCTAGACCAAACAATTGGTGTGCGGATGGCAGTCCCGAGCTTTGCCCCAGTAAAGATCCGTGGCATCCAGCGAGCAAGTTCCACTGTCTTCTGTACAATTTGATCTACCATTGGATCTTCCGTTTCCAGAGTCCAATCTTCAAAGGGAAATATCGGATTGAGCCATACATCTTCCGGGTTGTGCTGACCATCCACGTCCCCCAGCTGTCCAGCCGCCCAAGCATCATCTGCTAAGAAACCGCCTGTCAATGCTTTTGATCCGCGATCACACCCCATTGGATAAGGTGCCAGATTGTCAATCAACTCCTGCCATTTTGCCCTAAGGTCGGTATCGGTCTCCAGGATTTCAGCAGCACGTATCGCCAGCGGCACTGTGCCACGAATAGCGGCTAAATCCATGATACTGTTCTTAGCACCCCAAAAATCTTCATGAACGTTCGTTCCATGAAGATGGTATCGTCCATCGATCTCCTGCTCGACAAGGTGCCGGTAAAACTCTACCGTTCCTTTTAGAAGCGGATACACCCGGTCACGAAGCCATTCAGCATCTCCGGTATAGCGGAAACGCCACCATGCTTGCATCGCCAGTTCACTGCCAGAGGAAACAACGTGGCTGATCCAGGAGTAACGGCCGATATGCGGATTAGTGACGACACGAAGATGGCTGTCGAATTGACAAAAAGAATAAGCGCGTTCAGACAGTTCCGTGTGTGCCTTTTTGCCCCGCAGAACAGCTTGAACTTCCAAGGCGACATCATCAGGCAGGATAGTCGGCCCGTCAAAAGACACTGTTTCCGGAAAGTAGGCGCCAACAATTCCCCATCGTTGCCAAGCAGCATGTTCACAATCCGACAAATGTTGATTATACATCGAAAAATAGGGATTAGTTAAATCAATGGCATCCGCGGCGAACAAAGGGAAATAGAGCATCTCAGTTGTCCAAACCCAAAATTGTGATCCCCACTGTCTTTTATCACCTTCAGTGATGAAAAGAGAACCGTTCCATTTTGGAGGAAGGATGCCACGCGAAGTCGAGGCCATATTATAAAGGTGCAGATTGCGAACACAGGTCATAAAATGACCGACATCCTGGTCAATTGAGTTGTCTTGAGGTTCGATATACACGAACGTTCGCTCCCAGAAACGATGCCACCAGTCCTGATGTTTCTGTCGAAGAACCTCGTACGGTAGATTTAAAGCTTCCTGTAACACATTGACAGCCATCATTCCCACTTTAGTTTGGGAAGACCATGAGGATGCACTTGAAACCACTATCTTTGTCTTTCCCACCATAGCAGGAGCAATAATGGTGTGGGCATTATCACCTTTGCTGATATGTGTTTCATCTGTCGCAATTTGAGCCGCTACGGCAGAGGCGCAGTAGTGATCCTTCTCGGTGAATTCCTGTGCAAGACAGATACTATCCGCAACATCCATAAACTTATGCTGTGCAGTATGTTCCTTTGTCTTTACTAAAGGCGGACGCCACATGGAGACTGTCAAATGTACTGGTTGGGGTTCTGATCGTTGGTCGTTAACTTCCAAGACGAGGACATCAGATACAGCGGAGATAAAGCACCGAACACTGATTCCGACACCAGCAATTGAAACTTCTGCGTCATAAAGGGAGAGTCGCTGTTCAAAAGTCTCTTGGCAAAATGGGTCGCCACCAAGGTCAATGATAAGGCTTGCACATCCTCCACAGTAATCGGTTGGTCCTGCCTGACGACCAGCATGATTCTTGTTGACAGCAAACACATCGCAACGGTTGAGTTGGAAGTGGATAGCCTTTTGCGTTGTCCAAACAAGCGTCCCCATTTTCCCATTGCCGATTGGTTGTCCTTCAACTGCTTTTTCTACTGGGCTATGATAGATCAAATCTGCCGACGAAATTAAGGCACGATAATCAATATTCAGCATTGTTATTGATGAATATATCCTGCAGTCAGGTAATGAACTTGGGGTTATCAAGCAGACCCGTTATCATCTATGACAGCTTGAATCATAGCTGTAATGTAGCCAAACTCGTAAGCAAATGCCTGGCGACCACTCTCCGGATCCTTATGGCCGGGCGCGTGGTCGGGAACAACCATGTGTTCGTATCCTGCTTCCTTGAGCGCCCGCATATTACGGTGCATGTTCATAATACCTTCGTCAGGCCAAACTTCCTGGAATTTGTTCTTCCCGCCGATAATATTCCTGAAATGACAGAGAAAGATTTTCTTTCTTGATCCAAAATATTTGATAATCTCAGGCACCTCTACTGCAGGATCATCTGAACTCTCCGCCATACATCCCAAACACAAGTTCACACCGTGATATGGACTGGGACAGATCTCTATAAATTTCTTGAATCCGTCGGCTCCTCCAAGTACCCTATCAACATCACGGTAACCGGCAGGCAACCATGGATCGCAAGGATGGCAGGCCATTCTGACTTTGCATTCGGTAGCTACAGGAATGACCCGTTCAAGGAAGTAGGTGATTCGTTCCCAGTTGGTTTCAGCACTGACAGGCTCTTCGTATCTCGATTCACGATCCTTGGCCTCTTCTAAATCCCAAGTGCTATAGGTTGATCCACCCCGTCCCGGTGGTTTGCTTTCTGTTCGTTGATTTTCCATTTCGCAGAGAAAGTACTTAATTGCCGGTATGCCTGCTTCGGCCGCTTGTCGGACCATGTTGCAAACCAGTTCAATTTCTTGATCTCCCTCATCATAATTGCCAAGCATATAATTGGGAACAGCACCACCATTGACATTGAGCTGAGCAATAGGTATGGCAACCATTTCCATATCGAGGCCGAATTCGGCACACTTCTTTTTCTTTTGTACCAGTTGCTCGATATCCCATCCATACTCTCGATGAAAAGTAATAAAGTTCTCATTTTTATTGAAGACTCCGTGTCTAACTAGATACTCTAGATCGGCATCTGATGTGTTGAACTGTTGTGTTCCAACGTGCATTTGATCCTCCTAATTATATTATGTAGCTATTGAAAAGTAGGTGGCCATTATATAAATTCAAGTTCATTAGCTTAAAAGGTCTTTTGACCAGCATTATCATCTGTGATCCTGGAATAACATCAATTTTGGCAAACTATATAATTTCCCCAAAAAGTCGTCAAGCCAAAAGTCACGACATAGAAATATAGGAACCTTCTTTTTGACCAATTGATATTCGTTAGATGGAACTGAAGTAAAGATTCTCTGTACCCAGGGAGCACATTCGTCAAGGCCAGAACTCGTAAGTTCGGATGCCAAGTGTAATTCCTACCAAACTCCACACGCTACCGATTATAAAATCTCCGAATGCCAGTCCAAGAAAAAACGGTAAGGCTTTACGATAAGCACCAAGTCCAATAAATCGCAAAATAATCCATTTAGCAACAAAGGCAATAAATAAACACGACCAAAAATTGTTCATAGCCCAACTATTAGCCATCGCATACCCAAGTGGGTGCAATGGCCACCAGAGAAAACGCATTCTTAGCCAATAGATCAAGCTTCCCAAAAGGAATCCTCCAGCCATGTACCCCATTCCCATATGATCAGGCGGTACTGGATAAGTAAGCCAGTGTTGCAACCGTCGGTAGAGGTAAGCCACCATCCCACGTGGAAAAGGTCCAAAGTGCCCGGATGATGCCCCAATGGAGTAATACTGGTGCATCATCAACCAAAACGTTGTTAACGTTGCAATGGCTGTAACCAGTAAAACCGCCACTGGAATTCGCTTGGTGGAAATGTGAGTTCGTTCAGCAATTTTTAACCCTTCGAGGAGATGCGGCATGGGATGGCTCATGTAAGCTTGGTTGAAGAAACCGTAGATGGTGAACCCTGTTAAGTTGGCAGCTCCAAGTTGCCTGGTACCCAACACCGTTGTCAAAAAATGATCCGGATCAATTGCGGCAAAATCGTGAACGAGCGATCCCATCTCAGCCCTAAGTCGAGCGACCACCATTGCCAAAACGAGATAGATCAAAAAATAGATAGCGGCAACCCAAATCGACATACCTAACTTATGAGAAAAAAACACCAATCCTACCAAGCCAGCGACTATTCCCCAAAAGGCAAATCGATACCCCATCATTTCGTTTGATTCTTCCAGATAACCTTTGTCGTTACCAAATCCAAATCCAAATCCATGCCGGAATATCAATAGAAACTGATGCCGGCCTAGCCAGACAGTGAATAAGGCAATGGCGAAATATGCGCCAAAGGATTGCTGATCATAGTAGGGGAAATGGTGCCAGCCAGCCATTGCCTTGATGATAAGCTGCGCCTTGTACCCCAAATAAAATACCCACCCGGATAACAAGACATCCAATGGTACTAAGAATGCCAATCCAATCAAAAACGGATAAAAAGACAAGCGGACATCCCCCATCTCATTCCACGGACGGCTGGTAAAAAGATAGCCGAAACTGCGACGTTTAACGGGGACGAAAGGGAACTGAGGATAGAGAGAATGCAAGCCGTTGACAAGGCTAATGAAAGCAGCTATTCCAAATCCTATCCACATGAATCTATTTCGGAAAAACACCATTTTTGGAGTTGTCATCTGCAATGGCAATTGAATCACAGGATAGGCCAGTTTTTCCTTCTCTGTCCATTGTTGGCGCAAAAAGGTATTCAAACACAAAAGTACAAACATAGTGACAACAAGGAACCCGATCCAAAGTAGCGTTGGCACAATCCAGGCACGAAGGATCTCCGACTGATAGACTGTCGTCCCGCCTTCGTAATAAAATCGGATTGCCTTTTGATCGTTGACCAAAGCCCAGTGTGGCAGGTAATTTCCAAACAACTGCATCCATTCATTTTCTTGGTCGGCAAACCATTGGGCATGTACCATGAATTCGACCAGATGGTGACCAATTTTGTCGGAACAAATACAGGAACTAATGGAAAGAAGAAAATAGATAATCAGGAGTTCGGCCTGATTTAAGAATACACGCCCAGACAGTTTCCCCCAAATTTTGTTGGCCAGTATCAATCCCACTACAATAAAAATAACGTTTGAGATTGGTGCCAGCCACGTTGGGAAAGTATAATGCACTGTCTCCTGTTGGAGAAGCCACATACTGTTAAGCGGAATCAACAACAGGGTAAGAAGAATCGATCGCAGTGTCAGTCCACGGAGAACAATCGTATTTGATGAAGGAATGGTGCTCAATGCCATCTCCCGGCATCATGTGCCGTTGAGTTAACATACTCGACTCGGTTCGAAAATGATAGGCTCAAAATAAGAAGCCAAAAAGCAGCATACTTCTGGTAAGAAATGTTATTTCTCTGACAAAATAAGGCAAATGTTCTATGAATTGGCTTGCTGGCGACGAATTCTGGCTGGTACGTTGTCATGCAGACTTTCTGAAGCTATGATCTGCAGTTTCCTGTCCTCCAAAGGCAAGTTGACTTTGACCCCACCGTGACGGTGTGATTCTCGCAGCGCAATCGCGATTTCTAGCGCTTGCCGTCCATCTTCGCCCGTACACTTTGGCGGTTGACCAGTTTCAATGGCATTAACGATATCAGCAACAATTGTCAACCCCATTCCCTGCATTCTTACTGGCCATGGAAATGGGCATTTGGCTGGAACACCGCCTCCCCGACGACCACCAGGTATGGTGCGGATCAGTTCGAACTCTTCGGCGTTGTTAAGGGATCGAATTCGTCCCGTTGTCCCAATTACATCCACCTCCCATGACGAGGCGCCACAGGACATGCTACGAAGGTAACCACGAACACCATTATTAAACGCCAGATACCCATTTCCCATTAAATCCTCCTCACCGGCGGCGGCTTCGTCCGATGCCATTTCTCCGAAAACCCATTCAACATCCCCACCAGCCATGTAACGGATAATATCAATGGCGTGGCTGCCGTTAGAGGACAAAGTGCATGGTGTGTATCCGGTTATTTGCAGGATATCACCGATTTCACCAGCATCGATTAACCGCCGTGCTTCAGTGAAAAACGGATTCCAGCGACGAGCGCAGTTGATTGCCAGTACAACATTATTTTCCCGGCAGGCATTAATCATGGCGTCCGCTTCGGTTAAGCTTGTGGCCATAGGTTTCTCCGCCCAGATTGCCTTGACTCCGGCACACGCAGCATCTTGCACAATATTTGCCCGAATCTTAGCTGTCGTACAAACACTAACGAGATCCAGCAACTCTTTTTCCAGCATTTCTCGATGATCGTTGTAGATGTGGTTCCGACCAATTCCCCAGCGCTCAGCAAAAAGATCGGCTTGTTCCTGATATGGATCTGATCCGGCGACTAGCTCAATATTTTGAGCAGCATGGTAAGTTGGTCCGTGGCAATAAGGTAGGAAGAGCGAACCGCCTTGGGTGATTTCATCATCAAATGTGCTACCCATTCGACCAAGACCAATCACTCCAGCACGATAGGTTGGCATAGGTTTTCCCTTTTATCATTTCGTCTCATCAAGAGCTAACGACCTCATCAGAGATGTTGGTTTAAACTGGTTCTTTAGTAATTTTTCTTCAAACCGGATTCTGGTTTTAAACGGTGTATTGAAGAGAGTAAAAATCCTTCTACAAACCATCTTTGGTAATAACACAGATGGTGAATTAAAAGAGCGAGCAACTCTTAGCTGAAAAAACATATGAATAAAAAGTAGATCTAATATTCTGGAAGTGAAACTATGAGCCCCTCTGGACTTTTAAATTAATCAGCTGTACTAATAGCTGAGTCATAGTGACCCATTCCTTTAGCATATTTCAATCTAATCCTTCATCAACTTCATAACTGTAAAATGAACCGGAGGTCCAAAAAGTAGGATCAACCTCCAATTGCTGGTGCGGCAAAACAGTAACATGAATAAAAGTTGGGGATGCCAGCTTCATTGGATCGACCGAAGACTTGATCATTAACCTCTCTAATTTTAGCCTGTAGTGTTGCCTGTTACATCATTTACTCTACAGGTCGACCCTTAACTACCGAAGATCACACATGGAATTCCTCATCAGGTTGGATATTGGTCAATGCTTGACCTCACAAGTTGCAAATAGCAATAGTAGTCAAATAAAATCCCGGTTTTACCGTTTGGCTTTGATGATCCCCCAGCTAACTGCTAATTTATCACTCGGATTAACTGGAAGCACCTGGTCGATGAGTTTGTCTTGAACCTCTTCTTGGCTCAATCCCACATTAGCGTATATCATCACTTCATCAATCATACCATGAAAAAGTCGGGTCTCTTTTCGTTCCACACCGATACCAACAAATGCTTCGTTGTTTCGTGTTTTAATGGCTTCTTTCGCTGAGGTGCTGAAATCCACCTTACCATCTAGATAGAGAAAGATTTTCTTCTGATCATAGGTAAGAGCCACATGCATCCACTTATTCAACGGCAATCCCGTTTTTCCAGTCATATACCCAAGTCCACCATCGTCTGAAGGACCGTAAAGATACGTGCCAAGTTTCCCATCTCGATAGACAAGATAGTAAGAACCAGGCTTGACAACGATGTTTCCCTGATCTTCAGTAGGTGGTCCCAAAATTTTGATCCAGGCAGAGAGCGTAATTCCTGCTGCAATCTGTTCCAGACTGTTTACCCCCAGTGCGGGTATGTTTAATCCGGATGGAGGTTTGAACGCCAAGCCCTTACCCGTAAAGTTTCCACCTTTATCGACACCTTCTTTGACCCATTTGGCACCTTCCCAAAGTTCACCATCATTTTTCTCAGCGGATGAATCCTTAGCGATTTTCCCTGTACCTTCATCGAGATGCCAATGGCCGACGAGCCCTTTCGGTGCCGCCGCCAAAGCAATAGTTGTCGTCATTAAAACAATAAGAAAAAGAAAAACAACAAAATCCAGCTTTGTTCCAACAGACATTTTTACCACCTTTTTTAGTTTTCCAGGTTAAAAACTAATCGAACCTAGTTAATTGTATACAGATATTACAGTATGAAGGATCAAAATTGTGTAAAAACTGTAATCGGCTTTTTAGAATCGGGTATGCTGATACCGATTGAATGGCACATCAACTGCCAATTCAGTGGCAACGGTTTCCAAAATTCCCTGATGTTCAAAGCTAAGAGGAATACCCGACTGTTTGTTCTCTAAAGCCCACTGCCATTCCAAGCCACCAGCAAGTTCCGCCTGATCCATATTTGGCAGAGGTTTCATGCTACGTGCTTCATTGATGTAACGGTCCATTTCCTTTTTGAGTTCGGATACTGGCATAAAGTGATTGACATCAAAGATGGCGATGAACGCACCTTGGTTCGATTCCCAAGGAGACTTGGGTTTCTGAAACTCCGGCTTGTATATACCTGCCAAGATACCGCCCAGCGATTGCATGACCGCCCCTAATCCCATGCTCTTAAAGATAGCAGAAGGATACTCTTCAAAAAGTGTGGGGTTGTATGGCAAAACACCTCCCATATCCAGTACCAGTGGTGGTTGCTCTCCTGAAGGAATGGCAATACTCATTGGGGATCCTGGTGCAGATCCAGACACGACATCTTCACTACCAAATGAAATACGGTGGGAAGAGATAGCGATACCAATGCAATCATGTACTAAAGCTATCCGGGTGTACTTGCCTGCTGCACCAAAATGATAATGGTTGCGTGTTGTCAATGTTGCACAACCATGCTCTTTGGCCTTAGAAATTACTTGTTGTGTCCCAAAATAACAGGGCAAATGTCCCATACCACCATCACCATCAAGCACCAAGGCCGATTTGGACTGGGACACCACCGCAATCTTGGGTTGCGGATTTACCCTTCCTTCACGGATCATACGGATGTAATCGGCTAGTTGCTTTGTACCGTGGCTGAATACACAATGTAAATCCGTTTGAACCAATAAATCCGCCATCACCCTAGCGTTTTCAACCGACATACTCACTTTTGTAAAAAGATTAATTACCAACTGCTTCATGTCCTCGCTAGGCACTCGGATTCCATGAGTTGGCGGATAGTTTCTTCTGTTGAAATTCATTTTTACACCTAAACGTATGAGAAAGATATTTCTGTGATCTGTTGATCTATATATGGTTATTAAAACGCGGAACTTGAACCAAGAATACAGTATCATCCCCGGCAGTATATTTCAATTTCACACCTAACGGTTCCATGAATTATGCTATAATGGTTCTGATATGAATCTCATTCGAACTAAAAAATTATTCCTCAATGATTGGGTTTCAGCAGATACGAATATCATTTCTTCATACACACCATTAAGTACAATTCTGCTATCACACTTGGCCCAATAATCCTTGGTGAATTTTAGTTCGTTTATGAAAAGAATCCCGAATGTCTGTTATCTCGATTAGTGAACTGCAACGCCGGCTGAGCCGATTCTCACGACTGTCATTGGCTGATTTGCCAACCCCACTGCTTGATTGTCCCCGTTTGTCCAGTGTTTTAGATGGGCCTCGGATTATGGTTAAACGGGAAGATCAAACCGGATTAGCCTTTGGTGGAAATAAGGTGCGGGAGTTTGAGTTTTCAGTCGCCCCAGCAGTGGATGAAGGGTACCATGTCCTACTACACGGAGCCGCATCTCAGTCTAATCAGTCCCGACTGACGGCAGCCGTGGCAGCTCGACTGGGACTGAAGGCGATCATGATAGGTCAAAAGGACGCTCACGCCAAACCAGTAAATGGGAACTTACTGCTAGCCCATCTCTTCGGTGCCGAGGTGCACTTGGTAGAGAGCCCAACGGAAAAAGAAAAGTTAATCAAACAGTTGAAATCAGAAGGGCAACGGATATACAACACTAGTAGTGACGGTTACTACCTACGAAGCCTGTCCTATGTAGACGGGTTTCTGGAACTTTGGGAACAGTTTCAAAATCAAAGCATCCTGCCTGACGCCATCTATGTTTGTTCAGGAGTTCACACGCATGTGGGATTGGTGGTAGGTTCATCCGTATTGGGTATTCCCCTAAGGATTGTAGGAATCAGCCCCAGTCCTCGTCAAAATGCGGGAGCTAATACTCAACTGGCTGAAGTTGCAAATCATGTTGTCCGAATGCTTGGGATTGATCTAACATTTTCAGCAACAGATTTTGAGAGTTATGGAGAATACGCTGGCGAGGCTTATGGGTTGGTGACACCGGCTTGCCGAGAGGCCGTAATTCTGGCTGCCAGAACAGAAGGTTTGCTACTGGATCCAGTATACACTGGCAAAACATTTGGAGCACTTATTGATCACATTCGGAAAGGGCAGTTTGCAAGAAATCAAACGGTGGTCTTTGTTCATACTGGTGGAACACCTGCCTTGTTTGCCTATGGGAACGAGATTTTAGTGGACGTTTGAAAAACGGTGTCAAACTTTGAATTTACAGCTATCTGACGGAGAATAAAATGCCAATCCTTTCTGCGGAAGAGTTAAGGCGAATCGGTCAGGAATTGTATCAGCGGCTGGGTGCGAGCCCTGAAGAGGCAACCACAGTAGTAGATTTATTGGTCGAGTCTAACCTGGCCGGGCACGATTCTCATGGAGTACGCCGATTGTTGCAGTATGTTGCTGGTATACGTTCGGGTAAAATCGTACCAAAGGCAAAGGTGGAAATCGAAATGGAGACCGCCGCCACGGCCGTATTGAAAGGAAACTGGGGGTTCGGACACGTTACCGCGGTGGAAGCCATGAAGACCGCTATCCAGAAAGCCAAAGAAGCATCGATAGGAATAGTAACTGTTTACCAATGCAATCACGTTGGTCGGTTGGGAGGATATCCTCCCATGGCAGCATGCCAAGGTATGGTGGGGATCATGAGTAATAACGGTCATGGATCGGATTTGTCCATGTCGCCATGGGGTGGAGTTGGACGCATTTTACCAGCTAACTGTCTGGCGATGGCTTTTCCCTCTGACCATGAATTCCCTGTTGCGCTAGACCTAACGACAGCTGTAGCAGCCGGTGGCAAGGTTCGATTGGCACTGGAACGTGGAGAGCAAATTCCTGAAGGATGGCTATCGGACGCAGAAGGTGGTTCAACAACAGATCCAGCTGTGTATGTAACTGATCCAAGAGGTTCTCTACTGCCTTTTGGTGGAACGGTTGGACATAAGGGCTCTGGTCTGGCGGTTGTGCTGGATATTCTATCCGGTGCGCTGTCACCTGCCGGGTGTTCGCGGATGAACGCTGAGGTAACAGGTAATGCGCTATTTGTGCAGGCGATCCAAATTGAATCCTTCAAACCACTTGAAGAATTCAAAGCCGAAGTAGGACAATTTATCAATCACGTAAAATCAGCTGCTCCAGCCCCCGGATTTGATGAGGTAATGGTTCCCGGGGAACGATCCTATAGAACACGAAAACATCGGTTAGAAGAGGGTATTTTAGTGGAGGATGCGACTTGGGAACAAATTTGCGCGGCGGCTAGGGATTTGGGTGTAAAAGTGTAATTTGGGATTGCTTCGTTTTCGATTTTCAAGAACCGCTCGGAATCGTACTGTTTTTTTTATGAACAAATCCTGACAACCTGACAATATGAAATAAGAAAAAGATTTCTAACTATCTTGGCACCTGAAGATGAATCAATGTTTTATCTTCAATTCCAACTCCAGCCTCTGATTTCCAACATAACCATTACCCAATTTTGTTATACTGCAATAGACTTCTTGCATGTATGAGAAAAGTATCGAATACAAGAAGTCTGATATTTAACCCATATCAAAAAATTGATGAATTGACTATAAGGAGCAGTGGGAATGGACCTGAAAATATGGAAGATTGCTTTGTTAATGAGCGATATGAAAAAGGCGGAAGAACTATACGTGAATAAGCTTGGACTCAAGATCGTTGACCGATTGGATCTTGGTGAGCAAGGTGAAGTTCTCTTTTTGGATGCTGGTAATGTACAATTGGAACTGATTCCCGAAGCAGCGTTTAATGGAGTTTGGGGCTTAGATCGACCGGGAGTCCACCACCTCTCATTTCAGGTAGACAACGTCGAGACAAGCGCCGAAGAATTGAATAATAGGGAAGTTACGGTCAAAAAAGAGCCATTCCAGCCGCTTGAGGGCATGACACTTGCATTCCTTGACGGACTTGATGGAGTAAATCTGCAACTGTTCCGATATGACAAACCAAATACGTAATTAAGAAGTAAAATCAGATACTTGAAAGTTACGATATCATGGTTTTCCTGACGTGAGCCATCGCAAATCAGCATTTCAATGCTCCTTATTCAGCTGAGACGACAACATGAAACGGCTTTAAAAAAGCAAATTCTAACCGAAACCTTGAAGCTGCTTTGGGAACAATTGGGCAACCCTCAATAATCCCTGTAACTGCTATCAAGATGATAGTAAGTTACAGGGATTATTCGATTGGATGTTGCGCAATGATTTTTGCTTCCTCTATTCTGAACTGTTCCAGGTAACCGCCACGATTGTGATACGCAGCCACTTCTGCTGGGTTAGGCTCGATCGGTTTGTCCCTTTTTAGAACTTTCTGACTAAACTGTTCCACATCGAATGGCAGATCTTCGGATTCACATGCCGCATAGGCACCCGCCACAGCAGCGCCCAAAGCTGGGCCGCCTGTTTCAATCGATACAACTTTTCGATTCCATATAGCGGCTATACGTCTCATAATCTCAGAGCTAATGGTTGCTCCGCCAGTAACATATAATGACTCTTGACCGGTTTTGGTGAAAGCTTCTGAATGGACATACACAGCAGCTAAGCTGCTATCAATAATACCGGCATAATCGGATTCGAGCGTTGGTTCAGAATGATAGGTGATGCGAATCAAATCAAAACTGCCTGAGGGTGGAAAGGATTCGTTTTTCGGTTGCCAGAACAGTAGAGATGATCCGGGATTAATCCGCCGCAGTGCTTCTTCTGCTGGATCATAATCTTCTTTACTTAGGTTATAAAGCGCTCTAATCTCATCCCAGACCATTGCACCGTTAGTTCTACATCCGAACATAAAAGGCCTACCAATTCCATCGTACATACCATTGGCCAATCCTTCCATATCGAACGTTTCTCCATCAGTGGACACCATATTGACGAAGCTTGTTCCTAAACTTAGCAAGTCACCAGAAACCAAAACCTTGGCTTGCGGATTATCTCCAGAACCAGCAACAATCTTACAACTGGGCGAGAACCCATATTTCTCTACGAAATAGAGAGCGATGTTTCCGACAATGGTATCGGGGGAAACCAAGTCAGGCAATTTCTCGCTGAAGGCTTCGAAACCTCCCGGCAATCCCTGAGCGGTAGCCTCAACCAGTTCAACAGACCATTCCCGGTTGCGATAATCCATCAGCGACATTCCACAGGCGTTGCCATAATCAATGGGTACTTTCGAGTTCCCTGTAAGTATGGCTGGAATCAAGCTGCTGATTAATTGAACATTTTCTGTCGCCGTATATACTTCAGGAAACTGCTCAGCAACCCTTCTAATAACTGTGCCAGTGAACCTTAGTGGTGCATCCGAACCAGAAAGTCGAATCATGTTTCCTTTCCCACCCACTGCTGCCCTGACATATTCTGTTTGAGCCACCGTGTTGGAGGTCATCCAGATAGGTGATGACAGGTAGGCAAGGCTCCCTTCCAATAGGCTCAGCAGATCTTTTTCCCCGCTTCCTTTTTGCCTCAGTTGAGGGAAAAGGTCTTCTGCTGATTTATTCAGGTAGACGTGTCCATGTTGCTGTCCGGAATCGTTAATAACCACAACATTTGCCAGTGAGATTCCGGCTGTACGTATATCATCAAGCATGGCATCAAGAGCCGCCCAAAACATTTCTGGGGGTTGATCGGCTTCGCCTTCCACTCTGGGTGGGATAATATAATCCGAACGAATACCAAAATCGTTTAACCTATTATCTCGCCTGTAGTCCAGAGAATGCTCAAATGATTTATCACCACTTTCAATATCCACTATTATTGCAGATAAGCTCTGTGTGCTAGCGTCTAGTCCTAAAGAGAGTTTCGCCATTATTTCACTTCCTATGTGTTTTTTTAGTCTTTATATCAAACTTCTATTATATCTATCAACATAATTTTGAATTTATTATTAGGTCTATGGTGATAAAAATTTCATAAATATAGATTATAGATATCAAAAGCAGATCCTGAAACATTTCCGCTAACTTCGCTATTTCTGACTTGCAATGCGATAGGCGTTTAGTTTGCCAATCACTTGTTGATAGTATATATGCACTGTCTGTTATGTTGGCGATTCAATCCTTTTGTCTCTAGCATTAACGGATTATGTTTCAAGTAAAAGTCTTATTCATCAAACAGTAATATAAAGAATCTTAAAGCAATAGTCGTTTTTTATCGGAAGAAGTGAAAGATAATTCCTTGACTTAAAAGAGGGTTTAAATGTACAAAAGAGTTTAAAATGGCTGTGTTGTTGTTGAATAAAGGTGATTATGTGTTTGGGAAACGTTTAACATTGATCTATTGGTTGGTAATGGTGCACATCATAATGTTCCCCTACAGGATTAGCAGAACTTGATGAAGATACCATTGTTGATATCTGGTTCTTTGATGAAGGCAAAGGGAACACGGCAAAAGATATTTCCAAAAATGGCAATCACGCCAAACTGGTCGATGCAAAATGGACACAAGATGGTAAACACGGAAAAGCCGTTGAATTTGATGGAACTAACCACGTTAAAATTGCCGCCAGCAAACCTCTTATACGTTGATAATAAGTGGTTTCTAAGACTAGGGCAGGCAAACCGAACCTGAAGAACGAGCATAATGGTGAAGCTATCTGGTTAGCAAGTTGGAAAGCACCGAGTGGAGTTTTACAGGTATGATTGACGAAGTAGGGGTTTTTAATAAGGGGATATCCGCTGATACACTCAACGATATTGCCTCCAAAGGTATTGAAAAAACTATGCCTGTCTCTGCCAAGGATAGACTCACGACAAAGTGGGGATCCCTTAAGGCATCGTCCTACCATTAGACAAATGCATGAACAGAAGATGGTAATTCTAAAAATAACAGAAGAAATATGGTTTGTGAGTACACTGTGATGGGATGCTCCTTTCTGTATGAAAAAGGAGCTGTGAGCTTTATAGTCATGGACACTGGGTTCATGGGTGGAATTGAAGTTCCTGATTAGTGTTTTGAGGGAGAAACTTGATGGCTTTGTCGGATTTTAAAGGACCGAATTATATTGACGATTGGTCTATGGATCTCGATTATCGCTGGCCTGAAAGAATCGATATTTTTGAAAGCATCGTCCGAACGATCGTATCTTGGTGTGAAAATTCGAATCGAAGAGACATTCGCTTACTGGAATTGGGTGTAGGCGCCGGATTCCTTGCCAGGTCGGTTCTTAACACATTGGCAGCTCATGTTCAGCCTTCAAGTTATCTTGGCATTGACATCAATCCAAAGCTCACTCAACATACACTGAAACGGCTGAGTGGTCTTGGTTACCCTGACATAAGTGTCAATAATGCAGATCTGAATGGCGATTTTTGGGCTGAAGGACTGGAGGTGGTCGATGTCGCTTATACTTTCCAAACGTTGCATGACCTCGCTGGGTATGCAGCACTAACGGCTGTTTATCAGCAATTCTTTTCATTAATTACCCCTGGAGGATTGATGCTCAATGCGGATTTTGTGGTTCCGTTTCCAACTGATGATACAGATAAACCTAGGCGCTTTCCAGTTGAGACGCACCATCAACTGTTGGAGTCTATTGGCTTTATGCAGTTCAAATGTGAAACGAGCATCGGTAAGTTAGCATGTTTGACTGCTGTTCGTCCCTGAATGACAAGTGCGTTTATAGTTTTTTGATCATTTCAGTTTTATATTCACTAGAACCTATTTAGGAAAAAGAAGGGGTCGAAATAGTAAGAAGTTTCATGTGACACTGGTGGATAAAAAAAGCCTGAGTCAGCCATGGAACAGAAGAATGATAACACCAATACGACAGATCAACAATGGCAATGCCATCTGCTACCTGGTTACCATCGGTTGTCAATGGAGGATGCTGTCCAAGGATTTTCTCCCTTGGCAAAATGTCTACTCCCACTATGGCAAATGGTGTCAGCAGGAAAGATGGTTCCTAATCCATCGTGCCTTGCATCAACTAAGTCGAAATGCCGCCAATAGCCAAACTGCCTATGAATTACTTTCGCCCGTTTTCTTCTGGCGGGACACCATCCAAAAGCTATGGACTGACGGTGGTTATGGGGAAACTCGGTTTCAAGTTCAGTTAGACATAGCGGTGAATCTGAAAGCTGAGGACTTTCAAGTCTTACCTAAACGATGGATTGCGGAACGGACTTTTGCCTGCTTGAGCTTGGACTATCAATGCAAAAGTCAGCGCTCAGAGAACATGATTTATATTGATATGATTCGACTGATACGCAAACGAATAAAAAGACTTTCAAACAGGCTCTTAATGTGCAGAATATCTGATTTTATTTTACTACTTGTGGATCGACTGAATTTTCTGCCATAGTATATCATTAACAAAAATTCCGTCTTTTAATCGTTTCTTCCTTGTCAGAGCTTCTGGTTCTCCGGAGACAAGAATCCTATCAAATCCGGAAGCAGTGGGAGAAGATTTGACATGTTCAATCAATTGTTGAACTTGTTGGTAAAAGGTTGTCAGCGGCGTAAATTTTTGAATGTCAATCACGCAGATAAAAACGCCGTCAGTATATGGATCTAGTGGCATATCGGGTCGACAACATCCTGCAGTAGAAAGTCCACCTGCCAGAATATCAACAATCAACGATAACCCAAAACCTTTATGTCCAACGGCACTACCAAATGTAAGCAGTGCCCCATTTGGAGAATCATAAAAATCTGCTGTACTTGTGGATGGTTGTCCCTTAGAATCAATTATCCAACCCTCTGGCACCTCTTCTCCTTTGTTATGTAGATCACGCAGTTTTCCTTCCGGTGCCATACTGGTTGCCATATCTAAAACGATTGGGATTTCGCTACCGGTGGGAACGGCGATTGAAAAAGGATTGGTTCCAAGACGCCTGCCAATTCCACCAAAAGGAGCAACTTGTTGACCGCAACCGCCAGCATTTACCATTATGATCCCAATCATATCCTCTTTGGTTGCCGTTGCAGTGTAACTCCCAAGACGTCCAGTATGACTGCAATTATGTACACTAACAGCACTAATAGTAAACTGCTTGGCTTTATCGATTGCTAACTCCATAGCTTTTTGGGTGACTATCTGACCAAATCCATTGTTACCGTTAATTGATGCACTCGATGGAGTCTCTTGCATGATTTCTATCTTGGTACGGGGAACAATTCTTCCCTGTCGAATGTATTCAGCATATTGAGGAATTCGCAAAACACCATGGGAATCGACACCTGACAAACTAGCCTCAACCAGATGATCGGCAACAATTTCTGCTTCCTCTGTTGGTATATCTAGTCGCTCAAAATTGTCTACTGCAATTTTTTTTAATTGTTCGGCCGTAAATGTGGGCATATATTTTTTCCCCTGATGAGTTCGATAAAACGTAAATCTCCCAAACCGTTAGGTATATTAGAGAGTCTTATTGGTATTAGATTGATGTTTCAAATACACAATGAAATTGATAAGCGTGTGCAATATGACTCTCAAAACTCATAGACTTCAGATCGATGGCTACCAACTTTGTGTCGACACAGGTCCTGAAGCTCTTTTGGCATCCGTTCAAACACCTCAGGGAAAACCGGTTGGTGACCACCTTCACGTGCGCAGTTCCACCAAGCTGGGTAATAAGCGATATTTAATGCCATTCGATGATGATCCTGACTTATGTTGGGACCATTGGTATGCCAAACGCCGCCATGCCATAACACCACTGATCCGCGACGGCCGACTATAGGATGGATACGTTTGTCATCAGGACTTAGTCCCATTGGGCTTCGCCTAGATTTATGGCTCATGGGCACAAAAACTGTCGCACCATTTTCTTCTGTGAAATCAGTTATCATCCAAATAGAATTAATTAACCATGGGACGTCCGGAAAAGGTTGTGGCAAATCGTGCGTAGAATCCACATGGATACCTCCCATTGGCGCGCTAGGCTTAATCCATTTCGTACAGGCTTCCCCCAATCGTGCATTTGGCCCTAGAAAATGGCGAACAACCTCAAGCACACGTGGATGAGCAATGCAGTCCCAACACATGTCGTCTTTATTGATGGTTCCGAAAAGCGTTTGATTGATTCCGCTAATTTCACCTGGGCTTTGTAAGTTCGAGTGGGAGTTGGGATCTTCATGTATCTGAAAGTATTTCTCCGCCATCCGATCGCAACGATCTGTTGGAATCGCGTCCTCTATTAAACAGTAACCATAAACGTTCAAGTGCTCAATTGCTTCGCGTGATGACATCCTGAATGCTCCCGTGATTTAATTATGAATCCACTCCGACTTTTAAAAAACTGCGATTGGAACTCTGTTTTCAGACTAAGACCAAAAGCAAATGAAATCTTGTCAATTCAGCTGAAAAAGATAATTATTAACGACAAGTTTTATATGCCCCCGGTTTATGGCAAGCTTGCTCGCTGGCTGAACAGCAAGGAATCCCGTAAGACCATCGTTCATAGCCGAACTAATAGGGTTGTGTTTGGCACCTGTGTATGAAGAATAAAGGCTTTAGAGGGATCCCCGGCTTTGTTGAATAGAATGTAACCAACCTTTAGCCCAAGTAGCAGCGTCTTTCAATTCTCCGTTACCTCCAACACTGCTTCGTTTCCTTTTCCTTCATCGAATAACCAGGTACCAATGAGACCTGCCTCACTTTGAGCAGCGAACATAGATGTTAT
>DTUY01000150.1:35495-37608 GCA_012963885.1 Candidatus Poribacteria bacterium
TCATTCTTGAAGTTAATATTTCTTTTTCAAGACTCCCCAAGCCGTTGGTAATTTGCCACGCGCTCTCACTGCCAGCGTTTCAGCTAAACCTGTCTCTGCTATTGCTTTAATCTCTGCTGCTGACATGGCTTCATCATAAATAAAAGTTTCGGAAATAGTTCCCTGATGCCGCCGGTTGAACACATCGTGAGACCAACCTAACGGCCCATCGCCGGGATCTATTTCATTAACCTCGCCTTTTTTTTTACCTTTCATAACACCATTGACAAAAACTTTAACTACACTTCCGTCATAGGTAGCAGCAGTATGAACCCAATCTTTGGTTGTCCATTTCCCAGGATTCGGGTCAGCCATCGGCAGGGTGTCGGCTGCGCTAGTTCCAACCCAACCGCCGGCATGCGCCCAAAAGAAAAGTTTCCATCCACCACCCCCTGCGGACGGATGCAATACCCATCCACCTGCGTCTGCGCTATCCATTTTACGAGGAATACCGCTACAGCAATCCGGGAGGCCTGAAATTATAGTCCAGCACCCAACAGTAATTCCTTCCGGCGTATCGAATATTCCACCGGGGTCCTCAACGCGACAAAAAGTCTTATCATCAAGAAATAGCGCTGTACGCGGTTTGCCATAGGGACCATTAATCCATTTGGCATCTGGACCAAGGGTAATCTCACCATGTCGGTTATGGCCGGAAGAATCTTTCATGACTTTTCCACCATCGTTTAGGAGCCAAGCCCCCATGAATTCGCCACCTTGAGCCGTCGGTATCCACACATTGCCACCAAACCCGAATGTTAACGGAACAAGAATCCATATCGTAAGAAATCGGTGCATGTTTTAAAAGTCTCCCTTTTTTAAATTAAAATTGATTCGACATGTTACAAAACTCAACATGCCAATACATGCTTGAATGGCGTATCAAGTGCATAATAAGAATTTCATTCACTACCATGTTGTTCTCGCCAGGAATTCTATTAAGCTTAAATTATTGCTTCATTACCCCCCAAAAAGTGTTTAATTTCTCGATCAATTCTATTGGGCTCCATTGTGCGCCTTTCCAAGACGGGAAGTAGATATGTGCTACTATTCCGGTGTCTATGTCTTTTTTTTGCGCTAAATCCCGTATGGCAAGTCGAAGAGGTTGAGCTGGGGCGGTATAAACCATCTTTGTGCCATCCGGTGACCAATATGGAGCCACACCGGCCTTAGCAATTTTTTTTACGTTTTGTCCATCAATTGCATCCATTGTATAAATAGCAGCGCCCTTACCATCACGGGTGGAGGTGAATGCAATTTGTCTTCCATCTGGTGACCATGAAGCCCGATCATCCTTTGCTGGGTCATCAGTCAGAAGAATAACATTTTGTCCATCGGCATCCATCTTGTAGATATCCCAATTTCCGTCATTACGATTAGAAGTGAACACAATTGATTTGCCGTCCGGCGACCAGTTGGGTTCCTTGTCTGTTTTAGGGTGATTGGTTAGCCGAATAGGATTTTGTCCATTGGCGTTCATCAGGTAAATTTCCCAGTTGCCATCACGTTTAGACTTGAAACAAATCTTATTTCCTTTCGGTGACCAGGCGGGTTCCTTATCGTCTTTCTCTGATTTGCTCAGATTCTTCGGATTCGCACCGTCGAAGTTCATCAGAAAGATTTCATAATTTGCGTTTCCTTTACGATTGGTGTCGAAAGCAATCTGAGTTCCATCTGGTGACCAGGTTGGGTGACCATTGCGTTGACCTTGGGCTTCCTGCTGGGTAAGGTTCAGCGGCTCGAGTTTCCCTTCTTCATCTATAAGGAAGATATTAGAGTGTTGATGCCCCATAGAAAATGCGATAACTGGTTCTTGATTGAAGGCAACATCCGTTGTTATAAAGAACATTCCGCCAAACAGGAAGAAACATCGCCAGAATGTAGGTAGCGATAACCAAAGCTGTCGATTTATATTACCACCCATCACGCGCTAACCCCCTATTGATGTGCTCTATAACCATATTTAAAGATATCAAAACAAACAAATTTGACTATTTATAATGTTCATTTATACCTTAAAATCAATTGTACTTTAAAATCGATTAATAAACAATAAATATATTAATAGGGTATT
>DTUY01000150.1:37708-54758 GCA_012963885.1 Candidatus Poribacteria bacterium
AATCAATTGTACTTTAAAATCGATTAATAAACAATAAATATATTAATAGGGTATTGGTAGTGGAATTATCCTAGTATAAAAGTTAAATTGAATTTAACTTTTCGAATATAATGCTTTTGATAATTCTCAGATCAAAAAAACTCGAAGTAAGACTTTTGTTTAATTCAAATTTAAGATCCAATATAGGTTACTTTTATGAGTAAATTTTCTTCATCAGCTAAGGACAATCAAGCTCACAATATTCGACTTTATGTGATTGTGATTGGTCTTATTTTAGTTGTTGTAAATTCCTATTGGATCTCAATGAATGATTTTCTAAAGGGATTGAATCACACCTATATGTCACTTTTCAGCAATGCCATTTTCACCCTTTTTGGGCTGATTTTGATAAATCTCTTGGCAAGAAAATTTTTGCCGAGATTGGCATTTACGGAATCTGACAACTTAGTCATCTATGTCATGATTGTTGTGGTCTCAACCCTTTCTGGTCACCGAATGACCAGGTTTTTAGGTCCTATAGCACATCCATTTAAATTCACGACTGCGGAAAACGACTGGAGAGATCTATTTTGGAGGTACATACCTGACTGGTTTACGCCTAGAGATACAAGGGTATTAGACCTCTTTTTTTCAGGTGAGTCTTCATTGTTCACCTTAAATCATATTTTGGCTTGGATTGGTCCAACACTATATTGGTCGGGGTTCCTGTTTGCACTTTACATAATGCTAATCTGTCTCAATGTCATTATTAGAAAACAGCTTACAGATTATGAACGACTCACTTATCCTATTACGTGGATGCCTCTGGAAATGAGTCGGGATGGTTCGTCCTTCTTAAAGAACAAATTAATGTGGATTGGATTTGCTATGGCAGCCAGCATTAGTTTTCTAAACGGCTTGAGGGCTTTCCATCCGTCGCTCCCGTATCTTAAGGTGGGATGGCGTGTCATTGAGTTTTCAGATAAGCCGTGGAGCTATATGGGGCAAACACGCATATCTTTTCAACCGTTTGTCATCGGTCTCTCTTTTTTTATGCCGCTGGATCTTTCATTCTCAGCATGGTTTTTTTATCTGTTTAAAAAAATAGTACAGTTGCTGGTTGGAACCACGACGGGTTTGCGTAACCTATATTTCATTGAACAATCCATGGGTGCCTGGATAGGGTTAGGTATCCTGACACTTTGGCTAGCGCGTAAACACTTAAAACAGATATTTCTACAAGTGTTCAGAGACCGAAACATAATCGATGAGTCGAAAGAGCCTATGAATTATCGTACTGCTATTTGGGGCATTGTATTAGCTCTTGTTTTTTTCCTGTTTTTCTCTTATAAATCTGGATTGTCCTTGTGGGTGATCTTGCTTTTCTTAACAATATATTGCTTCATCGGGATTGGGGTAACCAAGATTAGAAGTGGGCTTGGGCTCGCTGTACATGAAATGCTAATGATAGATCCCTCACGCGCGATTACGGAGACTCTGGGGACACGAATTATTGGTCCAAGAAACTTGACCGTTCTTTCCTTTTTCTATGGGCTGGCTCGTGATCAGGCTGCTCACCCAATGCCGAGTCAACTTGAGGGATTCAGAATCGCAGAGCAATCAAAGACAAATATCAGGAAACTATTATCAGCTGTAATCATTGCTCTGTTAGTTGGTATACCGGTTAATTTTATAATTTACCTCCATCTTTCATATCACTATGGTGCTGGTGTCTGGTCGGAAATTGCACATATGGGTCGGGAGAGCTTTGCTAATCGTCTTCAGTTATGGTTGACTTCCCCTACCCCACACGACTATTCTACAATGACCTTTATGGGTGTCGGCTTCGGGATTACGAGTCTTCTACTAGCTCTGAAAATGAGATTTCTCTGGTGGCCATTCCATCCTATTGGCTTTGTCCTAGGGGTTAGTCCGGCTGAGATGGTTTATATCTGGGTTCCAGTCTTTATTAGTTGGTTTCTCAAGTTGATTATTCTGAAGTATGGTGGGTTAAAAACATACCGCAAGGCAATACCATTTTTCGTAGGTTTGATTCTTGGAGACTATACAATGGGAGGAATCTGGAGTATTGTTAATGCGACATTCAATATCACAACCTACAACATGGGATGGCATCCAGTTCCATGGTGGGAATAGGGTGAATTTAAATATTCGATCAACCCGACCGAAATTTGGTGTGCCATATGCTTTGTAGCCCGTGAACCGAGACAAATAACTGTGGAACTGACGCTATATCAAATTGATGCTTTTACCAATCAGGTGTTTTCCGGAAATCCGGCGGCTGTCTGTCCTCTTAAAGTATGGTTGCCAGATTCCATCCTACAAGCGATTGCTGAGGAGAACAACCTTTCAGAAACGGCCTATTACGTCCCAACGGGATCGGGATTCCATATTAGATGGTTTACCCCTTCTTCAGAAGTTGATTTATGTGGTCACGCAACGTTGGCAGCAGCTTATGTCATTTTCGAACTAGCCGCTCATTCTACAAGCACAATCATATTCACATCAAGAAGTGGTGAATTAATTGTACATCGTAGCCATGATTTGTTAGTTATGGATTTTCCATCTCAACCACCATCTCCCTGTAAAACGCCGCAGGCTCTAAGAGATAGTTTGAGCCAAGAACCAATAGAGGTCCTATCAGCTGAAGATTATATGGCTGTCTATGCCGAACAAGATGATATCCTCACCATTAAGCCTGACTTTGAGAAACTTAAATCCCTTGACTTACGCGGTGTCATTATTACTGCTAAAGGGAAAAACGTCGATTTTGTCAGCCGCTTCTTCGCCCCAAAATTTGGTATTTATGAAGATCCTGTTACTGGCTCGGCTCATTGTGAATTGACACCATATTGGGCAAAAGAGCTGGGAAGAAGTCAACTCGTCGCCAAGCAACTTTCTCAGCGAGGTGGCATCATCCAATGTGAACTAAAAGGAGATCGAGTACTGTTATCGGGGAAAGCCGTTAAGTACATGGAAGGGCGAATTGTATTATCCCATTACTAAGTTATAGGCGACTTTCAGCTCATTTGCTCAGCAATTCAGACCAATCGTATTGCTGATTACAAACTTCAATGTTTTATGAAATTGAAAAGGGAATTAAAAAAACATGGAATATAAACTGATTGGGAACACCGGAATTATGGTTTCATCTTTATGCTTTGGAACGATGTCTTTTGGCGGTGATGCCGATGAAGTGACTTCAGCTGCAATGTTTCATCGCTGCCGAGAAGCGGGGATTAATTTCTTTGATTGCGCAGATGTTTATAATAATGGAATGTCAGAAGAAATACTGGGGCAGTTTATCTCCGATTGTCGTGAGGAAGTGATTGTAACCAGCAAAGTTTATGCACCCACTGGCGATGATGTGAATGCCAGAGGGGCCAATCGCAAACACATTATGTTCGGTATTGAAAAGAGTTTGGCTCGGCTCAAAACAGATTACCTCGATTTCTATTTTATTCATCGTTTTGACGATAACACACCGATAGCAGAAACGGTACGGGCTTTAGACGATTTAGTTAAACAGGGGAAAATCCTGTATCCCGCAGCCAGTAACTTTGCCGCTTGGCAAATTGCAAAGGCGCTAGGCATTGCTGAAAAGGAGAGTCTTTCGAGATTTGAGTGTATTCAGCCGATGTATAGTTTGGTTAAACGTCAAGCTGAAGTTGAAATTCTGCCATTAGCGGAAGCCGAAAATTTAGGTGTTATTCCTTATAGCCCATTAGGCGCTGGTATGCTGACGGGAAAATATGGACCTACCCACAAACCAGAAAGTGGACGATTGATTGATAACCAGATATATAAAATCCGATATAGTGCGGAATGGATGTACGACACAGCCGATGATTTCACCAATTTTGCTCATCAGCATGGTTTTGATCCTATTGGCTTAGCCGTTGCTTGGGTGGCTAGTCATCCAGCGGTTACTGCCCCAATTATTGGAGCACGCAATCTAGATCAACTGGAAGGTTCACTCAAATCTTTGCAAATTAAAATCAGTCCCGATCTGCGAGACGAAATTTCTGGATTGTCCCCTGAGCCACCGCCAGCAACTGACCGAAATGATGAACGGGCAAAATAAACAAAACTTGGATGATCGATTTCAGCTTGTCTAAAGATTGCTATGGGACTCTGATTTTGATCGGGTGTTGAGCATCCTCTCGGCTCTTCGGCCTTTGTTATCGTTGCTGGATAGAATTTGACGACGACGAAATATTGGAATTGCACGCAAAATTTGAATTGAGAATACAGGCAGGAACTTATTGCAAGTATCGAATGGTTTTAAGAGAAGTTGTGCTGGAATTTGGTCGACACTCTCAATTCACTCCTAGCAACTCAGACTTGCGGTTTCTAGAAGAGTCCTTAAGCAATTGGCAACCTTTTTTGGATACTGTCGATTCGCTAAAACAATTAGCTGATAAGTTCAAACTAGCCACCATTTCAAACATAGATGATGATATGTTTGCTTATTCTGTTAATCGTTTACAAGTAATGTTCGATTATGTTATAACTGCCGAGTCAACTCAATCCTATAAGCCATCGCATAATAATTTCAACTTGGCTTTGGATTGCATTGAAGTTGCAAAGGGTGAAATTCTTAATGTTGTCCAAAATGTTTATCACAACATTGTGCCAGCTAAGCTAAACCGAGTTTAGAATCCCCCCTGATTTGGCATCATTTGTCCAAGTCGGCAGGATTTAGTCGACAATTTTTGTTTTATATAATTTAAATTGGAGTTGAGATGAGTAGCTTAATTACCGTAGATCCGAATTTTGACTTGTCGTGGCCGTTTGCCGCTGACCATTTTCATCAACTATGGCAAGAGGAAGGAGAAGTTCAGTTTATTCGTCTGGAACATGGTGATGATAGAAGGCTCGGTCAAATTGTCCCGAATACGGCTGGTATTCAGCGATTGGCTTGCTTGGGTGTGACTGTGACGCTAGAATGTTTGAAAATTTTTACAGATCTAAAGGAAGCAACTTTTCAAGGCAGTTACCGCAGTAACCTCGGTGGGGATGATATTCCAGCTTACTTGGAAGAAGCCAATATCAAAGTATATAACCAAACAAGTGAAGGATTCTGGGGACAATCAGTTTCCGAATATGGTTTGGCCCTTACTTTGTGTGGGCTCAGAAGAATTCCGCAGCTTCATCATGAAATTATTACCAATTTAGAGCCATGGAACTACAATCCACCTGAAAATAAGGGCTTACCAGGTGCACGTGGGCATCAATTTGGTGATAATCCAAATTTTAGCAGTGGGACAATTGCCGGCAAACGAATTCGTATCGTCGGTGCGGGTAATATTGGTAGCCGTTACGCAAGTTTTGTTAACATGTTAGGTGCTGACGTTGCCACTTGGGATCCTTTTGCTAGTGAACCGTGCTTTCACCGAGCGGGAACGCGTAAAGAATGGCATCTTAATGAATTGGTCAAAGATGCCGAAATCTTTGTACCAATGGTTCCCCTTTCGAACTCGACGCGTGGTATTGTCACCGCTGATCATATTAATGCATTGCCCAAAGGGTGTTTAGTGGTACTGGTAACTCGCGCATTAATATGCGACATTGCAGCCTTGAGAAAACGAGTTTTGGCAGATGAACTCAGCCTTGCTGCGGATGTTTGGGACGTAGAACCGTTACCGCTTGATGACCCCCTGTTAGGGAGGCACAATGTTGTACATACTCCCCATAACGCGGGAAGAACAATTGATGCTAACTGTGCATGGGCAGAGAAACTAGCGGTTCAATTCAGCCCTGTCTGATAGATCCAAGATTGTAAACTCACCTAATGAATCCGCTCATAATGTGATTCATTATATATTTTATAGGGTGAAACTGAAGGCAACTCAGATTATGTATAACGTTTCAATTGTATCTGTCTATCGTGATCAAGTTTGGGAAGGGAGTGAAGCTGTTTCATTTTTGAAGAAGCATAACTGTAAGGTATCTTTAAACTACTTTAAGCAAGCACCAATGGAAGATGAACTTATCGGGATTTTGAATCAAGCAGATGGGCTCATTACATCGAGTTTCCCTTATTCTGAACGAGTTCTTTCCACCGTAAGTAGGTTAAAGGTTATCGCCCGAACTGGTGTTGGCTTTGACGCCATTGACGTTGATGCAGCAACCGAAAACGGCATTTGTGTCACCATCACACCAGGCGCAAATAGCGATAGTGTTGCTGACCATGTTATCGGATTGATGTTGAGCCTAGCTCGTTACATCCCGCGCGGTGATAGAGATATCCGCTCTGGTCATTGGTTGCCGCAGGTTGGTATCGAAGTGAGTAGAAAAACCTTGGGGATTATTGGGCTCGGAAGTATCGGGAAGTGCGTAGCTAGGCGTGGGACTGGGTTTGAGATGAAACTCCTAGCATATGATTTATATCAGGACACAATATTTGCCGCTGAACATGATATCGTCTACCTACCATTGGATGGGTTGCTGGCAAAATCAGATTTTGTCAGCGTTCACCTTCCTTTGCTTCCAGAAACAGTGGGTCTTTTAGGTGAACGTGAACTGAAGTTGATGAAACCGACAGCTTATCTTATTAATACTGCACGGGGAGGAATTGTTGATGAAGATAGTCTGATTAAGGTGTTGAGAGGAGGTCGAATAGCTGGTGCAGGATTAGACGTTTTTTCAGTAGAACCGCTAGATCAAAGCCCATTATCTTCTATGGATCAGGTTGTCCTTTCGCCTCACGTAGCTGGGGTTACCGAGGAATCTTGGGCACGAATGGCGTTTCAATCGGCAGAAAATATCATACAGGTTTTTCAAGAACAAAAACCTTTTGGTCTTGTCAATCAACAGGTCTTTCAAGATAAACGATAAGAAACTATCTTAGATAAATCTAAGTCTACTCAATTCTTTCGATGTTGCTTGTCTTGCAAGTGTCATCCAAATTAAGAAAGGAAAGTCAAAACGATGTTTCTTACCCAGCAACAAGTTAGAGATTACAAAACAAATGGTTTTATTACTGGAATCCGAGTAGCTAACGAAGTGGAGGCAAGACATTATCGGGAGTTGTTCGATCAGCTTGAAGTCAAGGAGGGTCGTGAAAAATGTCAAATAGGTTTGGTCGATCGCCACTTTGATCAGCAATTCATCTGGGGATTAGCGACACATCCGCAGATCTTAGATTGTATTTCGGATCTTATTGGGCCAGATGTTTTACTGCTGGCGACTCATTTCTTTTGCAAATACGGTCCGCAGGAAAAGTTTGTTGCTTGGCATCAGGATGTGACTTATTGGGGATTGGAACCGGCTGAAGCGATTACGGCTTGGTTTGCTATTGATGACAGTGATTGTGGAAATGGGTGTATGAGCGTTATTCCTGGCTCGCATCGTGATGGTATCCAAGAACATGGGAAATCTGATCAGGAAGGAAATTTACTTAGTATTAATCAGGAGGTGCCTATCAGTCGAGAAGACGAAAATTGTGCTGTTGATCTGGTTCTAAAAGCTGGTGAAATGTCGATTCACCATGGCACAATCATCCATGGCAGTTTGCCGAATCGATCTACCCGAAGACGTTGTGGATTAACAATTCGCTATGTTCCTCCTTGGGTCAGACAAATTGAGGAAAATTCGATGAAACGCAGATCGCATGCAATTTTATTACGTGGCCAGGATCAAGAGAAAAATTTCGGGGAATGCCCTACGCCGTTTTCAATCAACTGAATAAGAGACTGTAATATTCTCTCCATTTTCATCTCTTGCAGGAAACGATTTAATTAGGCATCATCATTACCGAGATCAAGCTAAATCGGCATCAGATTTATTCTGACGGTAACCGGGAGAATCAAGATACCTATCATTGATTGGAAATATTAAGTCATGAAATATCGATATGCTGAAATGATATGGAACGAGGTCAAAGAAGCCGCTGATCAAGATCGGATTGCCGTTCTTCCTGTTGCTACCTATGAAGATCATGGACCTCATCTTCCTGTTGATACCGACGTAGTTCTGTGCACGGAGATTTGTCAGCGAGCAGTAGCCAAGATTCCGCTTGAAGCAGTGCTGATTCCTCCTGTGCTGCATGGTTATAGTCCTCACCATATGGATTTTCACGGTACAATCACTATCAGCTGGGATACATTCATTAGGTATGTTAAAGATGTCTGTTGCAGTCTCGCCTATCATGGTTTTAAACGTATTCTGGTGGTAAATGGACATGGGAGCAATACGTCACCACTTGATTTGGCCGCACGGTTAACGAATATTGAGTACGAAGGAAAAATCTTATGTGCTTCAGTTAATCACTGGGATCTTCGCCAAGCGAAGGAAGCAGGCAAAACAATTAGGGATTCGAGTTATGGAGGTACCTCGCATGCAGGTGAGTATGAAACATCCCTTTATTTGGCATTGAAACCTGAGCTGGTTGATATGAGTAAGGCTGTCGACGAAAGATCACCTTTACCACCAAGTTTTAAGACTGATCTATTAGCAGGTACGCACTCTGAAGGATCTAGTGCACGTTTAATTCCTTACTGGAGTTCACAAACCGCTAGTGGAGTGATGGGTGATGCCACCAAAGCATCAAAGGAAAAAGGAGAGAAATTTCTGGGGGCAGCGATTGAAGGATTGATTGAGTTGATACGAGAACTTGGGGCAACAGAAATTTTGCCCCGTCGCAATCAACATTGCTCTTGAGCTCATATTTAGATCAGTCAATACTTGATTTAACTCCAACACATTAAGGTCGGGCTTAGCTTCCAGAGACTTATTGGCACACGCTGATTATGTAAGAACGCTTTCATGGTTTCAAGATCGTGTTGACTGGCGGTAATTAACTTTTCTTTATGTTTCCCAGTGTATGGACAGTTTATCAGATGGACTGGCAGCTCGTATTTCTTTAGCACACCAACCCATAGTTAATTATGTTCCGTGTAACAAGTTGATTATGGTCCAAAGCCAAAGGTAGAAAATGGTATTTCTGAGCCTGGGTTGGTCAACCCCCCAAACTTGTCGGATTTCATGTTAGTTGAAGGATATCCGGGCGATAAAATCCTGAAGAGGACTCCACTGGGTCGAGGGCCGTTCGACAACAAGCAGCGTGTGTTTGAATTTGATGTTGGAGTGCTTCCAGATATATTCGGTTGGGGACCTGACAGCCATAAGGAAGGCCATACGAAAATTCCAAAAAGTGGAAAGAATGTCATGGCTTTTCTCCAACGGCAAGCTAGTGCAAATAATAAAATGCTCGTCTTCATGTGGACGGATGACGAAGCATGTCAGCTAGCTAACAAAGATTACGAAAAAGCCAAAGAAAAAGTATTATCAGTAGAGAAGACCGATAAACTTCCCACATTTTAGGAACAATTAAATTCATGCATCAATGATTCTATTTTCCGCAACACCGAATAAAGCAAATTAAGTGAGGAGATTAATTTAAAGATGATGACACCCGAACAACGATATTTATTTGACATTACTGGATATCTTCATATTGAAGGGGCTGTAACTGGCGAAGCTCTAAAAAAAGCGCAGAAAGCAGCTGAGCGATATATTTATTGTCATCCCGACGAGCGGCCACCCGGATTCAAACCACGTGGCGATGATTTACCTGTTGAAGATTTAGGAAATCGTCCCCTGATTAGATACCAACATGGATTTGCTTTTGATAAATCCTTAGAATCCCTGACAATGCATCCAGCCATTTGGCCTTTATTGAAGGAATTGACAGCTGACATGCCAAGGTTTGTTAGTGGGACTCTATCTTATGAACAGCATAATCCTGACCGTCAACCGATTGAAAAGAATCCAGCTGGATTGCATTGTGCTCGAGAAGGACGCTATTGGTATACGCGTTATCAGGTAAAAGATGGCCGTATTTTCTGTAACGATCTGGTTTTTTTCTTTTACTTGACAGATGTCAATCCAGGAGATGGAGGACTGATCGTAATCCCTGGTTCACATAAGAGTGCGTTTGAAAGGCCCGATGAATTACTAATACCTAACGCAGACGGCATTGACCCGGAACCTGATCCAGTGTTTACCAACCTGACTCCTAAAGCGGGTGATTTTCTCTGCATCTCTGAACTATTAACCCACGGTGTGTTGCAATGGAAACCGGAAGACCGATCTCGGCAATTCCTCATATTGCGCTACCGCCCCCAATACGAAGGTAAAGTCTCACTACCACAAGAAATTATTAATCGGCTTTCACCAGAGACGCAAGAACTCGTTGCTTCTGCCTCCTACGGCCATATCAAAGACATTATTAATCAAGACCCTGTTACTCTTACCGCCTAAAAATTATCTGGATTCAGCAAATGAGAAGGCTAGGTTTGAAAGGAATCCTTCCCAGTCTTTGCTGAGGCAGTGGAGTTGCTCCAAGAAAGCAAAAGTCTGATTTCCTGTCTATCATTTTGGTTATTTGTATTTGATAACCATCGATCCTTCTAGTTTGGACAGGTGCCAGGCACATTTCAAATTACATTCATAACTGACGTAGCCAGTTTAAGGGAAAGTTTTTTTTGATTGGGCTTAACATAGGGGTAAAGAGATCGAAAGATCTGATGAATTGCTGATATCTAGCAGATAGCACTGGTGCTTGAACCAGTCGGAGACTTACCAATGCTCATTAGCCTTACAGCCTGACCTTATTTCTACTAGCCGGCAAATGACTACTTTGACAACCCTACATGGAAATAATTTTTAATTTTTCTGGCATGTATAGCTAGAAGAGCAAAGCTCGTGGTTTGTAGATTTGCTTTTGGAACATTAAGTTCAATTGGAGTTTGACTGACAAAACTACCGTCTTTTTGTTGCATGTGCTTGAGATAACCGATGGCTAATTTGTCAGTATTAAGTTGATCCTGACAGGCAACCAAAGCCAAAATAGCGTAAGCGGTAATTTCTGGGTCACTCGGTTTCCCTTTGCCAAGGGGAAAACCGTTATCTTGGTTCTGTTGTTGTTTCAACCATGCCAATTGTACATTGACATCGTACACCAATGAAATGCCCTGCAGTACCCAAGATGTTGCGATAACATCTGATTTCGTACCCCGTTTCATTGACCAACCATAACCATCAATTGGGTTGATTTGATTTGCAAGCCAATCAGATGATTTTGTGATCGGTGTATACTTCGATGTAACTAGATATCGCAAGCCGGAAAGAACAGCACCTGTGTAGAGCACATTGCCTGGTTGGTTGAGTTGCTTTCCCCAACTTCCGTTACTATTTTGAGCTTCCGATAGCCAAGTTAAGCCTTTTTCTCTTACTTTAGGGTCCCTTTGTCCTAAATGTAGTGTAGTCAAGACAAAAATGGTGTGTGCAGTGTTTCCACTCCAACTTCCATCACTACGTTGTTTTTTTATCAGAAAATCCATGCCTCGATTGATGACTGTCCAACCAGTGCCATGTCCCTGTACCAATAACGCTTGCATCACCAGCGCTGTGATTTCGACGTCGCTGTCTTTACCAGGAAGCAGCGGCCAGCCTCCATCTCGATTCTGGCTGGTCAAAAGATAGTTTTCCGCCAGCTCAATCGTTTCGCGCGTTGTCTTGGCAACAATTAGACTTGTCAAGCATAGAAAAATCGCTACAATTAATGTAGACGCGGCAACAAGATGGTATTTGGAAGATTTCATGTATTTACTTGTGTATCCTTAGTCTTACCATATATTTCTGACAGGTACGTTTTCTTGTTGGAGATACGATTTGATACTACTAATTGAAAATTCACCATAATGGGTAATGGATGCAACAATCGCTGCATCGGCATGACTTTTAATGAAAACGTCTTGAAGATGTTCTGGTTTACCTGCTCCACCAGAGGCGATAACTGGAACGGACACTAGTTCAGCTATTTTGCCGGTTAGATCTAATTCGTAACCTGACTTGGTTCCATCTTGATCAATGCTGTTTACCACTAGTTCCCCTGCCCCCAATTCAACCCCGCGTTGGCTCCACTCCAGTGCGTCAAGGCCCATAGGACGACGTCCTCCATCAATATATATTTCATAGCCACTAGGTACTTGATCTTTCGGCTCAACGTTCTTAACCTGCATACTCAACACCATACACTGGCTGCCAAATGCTTCTGCTCCCTCCGAAATAAGATTGGGATTGCGTACTGCTCCTGAATCTATAGAAATTTTTTCAGCCCCTGCTAGCAGAACGGCACGCATATCATCAATGGTTCGCAGACCACCACCAACCGAAAACGGAATAAATATTTCACTGGCTACAGCCGACACTACATCAATCATTATATCTCGTTTTTCATTGCTGGCTGTAATATCGTAAAAGACCAATTCATCTGCTCCATTTTCATAATAAAATTGTGCCATCTTAACTGGATCACCAACATCTATGTTGCCTTTGAACGCAATGCCTTTTGTCACTTTTCCATCTCGAACATCAAGACACGGAATAATACGTTTGGTTACCATTATAATGCTTGATTTCACCTCACAAAGATGTATTTGTTAACTGATAATAACTGAAACATATTTGCTTGAACTCAAAGTTTCGGTCTTAAGTCATTGATATCTTTAATTGTGTTTTCATGGTTGTCAATTATTAGTAACTGATTATCCTCTGGGATTAAGAGGTCTCTGGCGTCTTTATCCGTTTTGACAATGAATCCTGCATCTGTAATCATGTGTATAACCCGGTTTCTGGTACCACCTTTGGAGTTTAGGTAACCGTCAATAAAGAGCGAATTTGCCGGATAAAGTGCCATAACTTCCATGCTGCGGAGGTGTAACTCTCGACCGGCAGCAACCCGGATATCAGCTTCTGGATTCACTAGGCGATATAAAGACAGAATACGCAAGCAATACTCCGGATTTAGCTTTGGTGTTTGTGACAGGACGTTACCTTCAAAAGGAATTAAGTAGTTGATAGGTATTGAACTGACACCCAATTTCCGCAACGTTTTAGCCAATTCAATGATATCCTCTGTTTTTTCTCCCATGCCTACGATGATTCCGGAACAGAGTTCTATCCCAACCTGTTTAGCTACCTGTAATGTATTGATCCGATCGGCGTATGTATGAGTGGTACAGATATTGGGATAATTCGTTTCTGAAGTATTAATGTTGTGGTTCAGTCGATCTAATCCTGCCTCTTTAAGAACTTGGGCATCTTCTTTGTTGATGAAGCCGATTGAGACGCAAACTTGAATTGGAAATAGTGCTTTGATGTCTTTGATCAATTTGGCTAAATGTTCAACACGTTTTTTCGACGGTCCCCGGCCAGCAAAGACCATACAGTATCGGAAAGCACCTGCTTCATAAGCTCGTTCTGCTTCATCTATAATCTCTTTATCCGGTTTAAGCGTATATTTTTCTATCTCCGCATTTGATGATTTTGCCTGGCTGCAGTAATGACAATCCTCAGGACAATGCCCATTCTGAGCGTTGTTGATCATGTGAAGTTGTACTTCGTTACCAAAGTATTTTTTCCGCACTTGATAGGTAGCGTCAAGCAATGGCAGTAGCTCAGTTCCCGATGTTGCAGTAAGTATCTGCACGCATAATTCGTTGGATAAGAGTTCCCCGCGCATACTTTTTAGGGCTAATTCCTGATAAAATTCTCGTTTCATAATTATTTTTTTCTTCCAGTTAATTAATAACTTGGTTGATACTGACTAGAATTCCGGTAACTTGTGAGTTACGCGGCGTGTATTGTATTCTAGGCGATAACGAAGATAGTCAGGATCGTTGGGGAAATGCTCACCATCTTTAGGAGGATAACTGGTTGAACCATGGAATGGTAATGGTTCGACCCTTTGAGATGCAAGCGTATTGATATCGCCATCTTTTACCCACCCATCGCTGAATAAAATGAATGATCTGGTCCAGCCATCTTTTAAGGTTGGGAATTGATCGGCATCAAACTCAACGGTTATTTCATCACCAGCATTCATAATAACGGACATGCTGTCACTTTTTTTTAGTAATTCTCCAACTTCACCGTAACGGGTGTAGAAACCTTCCAAGTCTCGCCATGGTCTTTTTCGGTCAATTTGTGAGTAATCATAAAGGTGTGGTGCGTGTGGAGTTGGCCGATATATCTTCGGAAATCCCAGATAGTGTAAATCCGCACGATTCGGATGTCGCCGTGTTATGTGCATCGGAACATTATGATTGCCTAAAGTAAAGAAAGCACGATCCCAATAAATTTGCATATTGGTAGCAATGCGAAGGCGTCGATCGCCAGATAAGAATTTATTGGTCAAATCGATGACCAGTGTTTTATTCTTCCCCGCAGGAATGCCAATTAAGTCAATAACAGTTTGCCATTCACCTTGATCGGTTTTTACTTGGAGATATGGGAATCTCGGATTTATAGATGGGTTTTGCGATATTGACACGTTGATAGATGTATCAGTTGGAAAAACCCAACCCGTTAAAAATAAAAGGGTCTGTTGATTAACGTCGATATTGCCAAGGTCAAGTTCAATAAAATGCGGATCGACAACACCTTGAAACTTTCCCGGCTTATGTTCAACGGCATATTTATAATCAAACTCACCAAGTGCAATTGACACGTCCTGTCCTTGATGATCAATGGCTGATTTGGGGAACCTCATCTCCCTAACGGCATGAATCTCAAATTCAGGGAATGGTAACGGCGTAAATCGCTCATCAATGAAAATTTGTGTGCCAGTTGGATGGTCAACAGCAATCAACTGAACTTGATCAAAGTATGTCGTTTCCCATAGTTCTTCCGTAATCTGAAGCGAATACGTGCCATTTTCCGGTTTCATCTTATGACCGATTAAAACGTAATCTCTTGATGAATCAGAGGAAGCAACTGTCCCGATGGAAGTTATCATACCGAGCGCACTTCGCCATAGGAGATCGGTCTTGAACTGGAATTTTTCACCATCGAAGACGTACAAAAATGGGCATGATCCCTTCAAAACCTGTTTTTCTAAAATCCGTTGATTTGTTCTTGGAGAGATTACGTTCTGCGGAACACCGTTTGTCCAAACTATACGTAGAACATCTGCCTGTTCAATAGGTCCCAACCCAAAATGGACAAAACTGTGTTGCCGAAATGGGCTTTCTAAGCCTGGATCCACCTCAGAATTATAATTGGTAATGAGTTTTTCAACGTATGTCATCTGGTACAGATCGCCAGCTTTTATTTCAACTCTTGATCCTAGCCCATAAGCATTATTCTTATTATTGCCTGCAGCAACTGCTTCCAATTCGATTTGCAGCCAACCGTTTTGATTGCCACCTTCATTCTGAATGAGAAACCTATCCCCCCAACTTCCAACTAGAAGATCAAGATCTCCATCATTATCGTAATCTTCAACTTGACCGTCAATCCAGTTACTTTTTCTGCTAGCATTATCCTTCTGGACATCGTCAGTAGATTGTTTTACAAACAGATTCGGTGGGTCGAAGATCGGAATCAAGTGTGACATGTCAGAAAATTTTGCGGTGCCGTCGTTTCGAAAAAGCGACATCCTACGCTCACCAACCACCCAAACATCAAGGAATCCGTCATTATCATAGTCCATAAAATGGACGTCTATTCCTCTAACGGACACCAACGTAAGATCTTTGATAAACACCCCGTCACCTCGGTTTAAATAAAGTTGGGTATCTGTTTTTGTCGCCACACAGATATCGAGAGCACCGTCGTGATCATAATCCGCACTGTCAATGGCAACAGGATTCTTTAATTCACTCAGAATGGTCGTTACTTCAAGTTTTCCTTGCCTAAGGTTATCTAAAAGTAAGCACCCTTGATCAATGCTTGCTATGATGATGTCCAGATCTCCATCGTTATCAAAATCACCAGATGTGATTGATTGACCTCCATGGTTCAGAGATGGTGTAAATGTTCGATCCGAAACATCAAGAAAGCTGTCATTTCCGTTATTGCGATGCATTTGGATTCGATCAGGGTAAACAGTCAGATTGTCGAGATCTCCATCGTGATCGTAGTCGATTTGAAGACTGGTTAGTTCTTGGTTTCTAGAGATCGTCGCATGGTGTATCGGCTGAGAAAAACTGACTGTAATCGGTTTGGTTTTGGTTGCTATCAAGCGGGCCTTAAAACGTTGATCAAACTCTTCAATCGGATGTCCTAAGATCGGGGTAATCAGTTCACCTATGCCCTGCTGATATCTCGGCGAATTCTTATTAATGTTCTCAAAGATACGAAAATTTCGGTTAGCTGCTTTCATGTCACCTGCTTCAACCTGTTTCATACCTTCGTCAAGATATTTAAGCTTTTCTAAATCGATGTCGGAGAGTAAAATGCGCAATTCTTTGCCAATTTGTTCGACCTGTTCAATATCGTCATGGTTTAATAGTAATGCTTGTGAGAGCTTGAGTAGCACCACGATGTTTGTAGGTGTTAGTTTTCGAAGGAATCTGAGATCCGTGATTGCCCTCGAGATTGCTTCGTTATTTCGCCGGTCCCGCAAGTTTTCACGAATGAGAAGATAACGTACTGCTAGATCATCGGGCTTTAATCGCAGCGCTTCTTTCAGTTCAGTAATCGCCTGGTCCGATTTCCCCTGAAAATGATGGATTTCCGAATAAATAGAATGTAGTTGACTATTCAATGGCACAGTGGAGATTCCACGTCGAATTACCTTTTCAGCCGTGTCAACTTGCCTGAGACGCAGATGAGCGACAGCAAGATTGGCATAGCCAATTGCTTCATTAGGTAAAAGTCCGATTAGATTTTCAAACTGCGCGACTGCTTTTAATGGTTGTGATTCTTCTAAATAGGCAAGTCCCATGTTCTGACATTGAATTGCAGAAACAATAGTTGAGTCAATTTCGCCTATTTCTGCTGATGCTGGCAAAAACACGAAAACCGAAAGATAAATCAAGAATTGTATCCAGATTAATCGGCATTGGCTGGTAAAACATGATTCTGGTAAGTTCATATGGCTGTGGTTTTCTCTTCAATTACGGATTCAATTAACCTTTTAGCTGCTTTCCCAATGTGCCATTATGCATGTTTCAATAAAACTCTTTTCTGAAGTGTCCAACCCTATCGATTACCCGGAAAAATGAGATGCCGTCTTGGTTTTTTTATTGTCTCTCTA
>DTUY01000150.1:54858-76711 GCA_012963885.1 Candidatus Poribacteria bacterium
CTATCGATTACCCGGAAAAATGAGATGCCGTCTTGGTTTTTTTATTGTCTCTCTAAATGGCTGAAATTGGTGGTGAAACGATAGACTTATCTAGTGCTTCATATCCAAAAAGCTTAATAGGAGATCCATAAGCATTTGAATTTGGCTTCACACAGACGGTAATACAGTCCGTGTAATCGGCAACTTGGTTATGAGGTCCGGATTTGGTGAAAATGATATGGGGTTCTCGTCTTTCCTGTTCAACATGACGTTGTAATCCGAGTCGGTTGATCGGAGATCAAATAGAGAATTTCTATCTTCATTCGGGAATAGCTATTAACTTCATACTATCTAAATATTCCCTCACCATATTATACGGTTGATTATTCTTAATTTTTGCTTTTAAGGCTGAGAAGTAAGATTGCTAGAACGATAATAACTAGCATCGGTCCAAGCGCTAATTTAAAGTTGTTTTCCTTCCTTTTCTGTTTGACATAGCGTAGATTATTCTGGGCATCCGTATAGTCGGGGTTAAGCGTAATCGCCTTTTCTAGGCAACTGATTGCTTGATCGCGATTACCAGTCTTAAAGTAAATAATTCCCAGATTATTGTGAATAAAGGCATTATTAGGACTGATTTTCAAAGCTTTTAGGTACGTGGAAATCGCACTGTCCAAGTCGTTCTGCAGATTCTGTTCCCATCCAATTTCCGCAAGTGTTTTGGTAATTTTCTGTTTGACATAGCGTAGATTATTCTGGGCATCCGTATAGTCGGGGTTAAGCGTAATCGCCTTTTCCAAGTAGTTAACAGCTCGGTTGTGATTATGGCTATTGAAGTAAATTACTCCTAAATTATTATAAAGCATAGAGTTGTCTGGATTGATTTCCAATGCTTGAAGATGTGTGTCGATTGCTTCATCTAGATCTCCTTGAAGGTTCTGTTCCCACCCGATCCGTGTCAATGTTTCTAAAAGATTGTGACGTGCTTGCCACGATTGTGGATCATATTTTAACGCGTCTTGATAAAATTCACGTGCGATTGACCATTTTTTTTGATGAGAAAACTGTGTTCCCATATTGTTGAGTGTCGTTGCTAAACCGATGCAGGCGATACTATCTTGTGGGTACTGATCTAGAATTTGTTCATAAATTTTCTGAGCAGAAGGATAATCCATCAATAACTCATATGCTATAGCTTGATCACACAACAGAATTTTCGACTGGGCAAAACGTTCGAAACCTTGTTGGAATTTCGCAATTGCTTGAGAATAGTTTTTATCCTTAATCAGTTTCATGCCCCATTGATGATAAGCAGCAAGCAGATTTTGATTCAACTTTGATGAGTTTGGTTCAAGCCTTAAAGACTGCTGCAAATAATCAATAGATTGCTCATACTTTTGCTGAATAAGGTAAAGTGTTCCAAGGACACCAAGAATTTCTACAGATGGAACCATTCCTACCGATCTGCGGTAGTGTGCGGTCGCTTGGTCAAATTTTCCGATCTTATGGAAAATTTGTGCCAGTTGTAGTCTGGGGATGGGAGATTGAGGATCAATGGCTAACGCTTTTTGAAAGGTAGTAATCGCCTCTTCATCTTTTCCTTGGTCAGCATAGACATTGCCAAGCGAAAGATAATTTTCAGCGATTGCCGGATTCTTTTTAATATGTCGTTTCAATGCAATAATCGCCTGATGGTGAAACGGTTGGTTAACTGGTGTAGTACGGACTTTCTTCCATGTTGTAATATCTCTGAAAGACGGCTTTTCTACGGTTGGGGTATCAAACATAATATCTTTCGGATTATCACTATGACCCCATAGGCCTATTGCATGACCAATTTCGTGGAGAAGAATCGTTTGCAATTCCTTGGCTGCAATGATACTCAGCGTTGTCCGATCGCGTAATAGAACCTTGATTTCAACATGAAAATCGGATTGGTTTCGAAAGAGGGTTGCTTCTCCTATGTTTCTATTGAGGTTGTTGCTACGGCGTTGATGCGTCCAGTCAATTCGAATGTCTGCGGCTTGCCTCTCAGGGGTAATGTAAAAAACAATCATGTTGTGGGTTGCATCTTCCCATAACTGGAGAACGTCGATCAGTAATTGATGATAGGTCGACATCAAGTTTGTTTCAAGTGGGATTGGCGAGGCAAATACTGATATTTGATGACGATCGAAATAGGTCATGCGTCCGTTTGCAGAATTCGTGCATTCAATAAAATAATCATTAGCACAAATTGAACTTGCTGAAATACTCCAAAAAATGACAAATAAAACTAGTAATTTACAGCACTTTTCCACAGATAGTCTCTTACGCAAAACCAATTATTGCAATGGTAACATTTGGCCATAATGTTGTCAATTTCCTTTAATAGTAGTTATTTCTTTTCTATTTGGCACATACTTTGCTTGACTTAAGGGCAGATTCACAAGCAAGGATCAAAATGGAGAAATGGCATGCAAGGAATCTATAAAGCTGCGCAAGGTATGATTTATGAGACGATGCGCATTGATATCATCGCTAATAATCTGGCTAACGTAAATGCAAATGGATACAAAGGGAGTGCTCTTCAAGTAACTTCAACGTTTGATGCAGAACTTACACAAGTCCTTGAAGAGAAAATGAATATAAAGCCTCCATCAAATGTAAGTCAAAGTTCTGAGTTGTTGGTTGCTCGATACAATATTGATTTCCAACAAGGCCCATTAAAGGAAACTAATGAAGTATATGATGTCGCTATTGCTGGTCGCGGTTTTTTCGGCATTCAGAACGTTGATGGATCGACAGTTTTTACACGAGATGGGAGCTTCACTACAAATGATCAAGGACAACTTGTAAATGGGCAGGGATTATTTGTCCTGGATCAAAGTGGACAACCAGTCCAGATACCAAGTGGTGCAAGTGAACTCACTATCTCTACCGATGGGCGTATGTTTGCTGATGATGTGGGGTTTTCACAACTAATGTTGATTGATTTTGAGCAGAATGATCCATATCCTCTGGGGAAAATTGGAGGGAACCTTTTTGAAATAACAGATTCCCAGGCACAACCAATTTCATTGAACGCGACCCGTGGTGTTTCAATAGTCAAACAAGGGTTTTTAGAGTTGGCAAATGTTAATGTTGTTCATGAAATGGTAAATATGATTCAAACCCTGCGCAACTTTCAAGGGTATCAAAAGATAATCCAAGCATTGGATGAAACTGTACAGCTAATCAACAATGTTGCTAAGCAATAAAAATAGACAGGAGAAGAAATTATGATGCGCGCAATGTGGTCAGCTGCCTCTGGGATGGTTGCCCAACAAAAAAATATTGACGTTATTTCAAACAATATTGCAAATGTGAATACGGTTGGATTTAAAGGAAGCCGTGCCGATTTCCAGGATCTTATCTACCAGATTATTCGTCCTGCTGGTACTCTTAACCAATTAGGAACTGAAATACCAACAGGAATCGAGATTGGTCATGGAACGCAACTTGTTGCTACTCCGACTCGGTTTTCGCAAGGGGATCTAAAGGATACCGAGGATTCGTTGGACTTGGCAATTCAAGGTGCGGGTTTCTTTAAAGTCCAGATGCCTGATGGACAATTTTCCTATACCCGTGCAGGTGCTTTCACGCTTGATAGTGCTCGTAGTTTAGTAACAGCCAGTGGTTATACATTGGATCCGAATATCACAATGCCATCAGAAGCCAGTGAGATCCTCATCTCGGAAGACGGTACTGTCTCTATTCGTTTACCAGGCCAAATCGAATCTAATCTGATCGGAAACATTCAACTATCCATTTTTCCAAACCCACGTGGTTTGCAACACGCTGGGCGCGGGTTATATTTGCCGACAGGGGCTGCTGGCGACGAGGTTACGGGCACTCCTGGGAAAAACGGTATTGGCATCCTTAGATCCGGAATGCTAGAGATGTCAAATGTCAAAATTGTGGATGAAATGGTTGGCATGATCGTTGCGCAAAGAGCTTATGAAGCCAATTCAAAATCGATTCAGACGGCTGATGAAATGTTGAATGCAGCAAATACGCTTCGTCGATAAAGGATAAGTTAAATGTTCGACTTGAAGTTTAAAAATTTGTTCTTGACCTTGATCCTGGTTAATTTTTTTCCTCTCTCAGTTTATTCGGAGATAAGGATTAAACTCCAACCTCAGGTTGAGATTCGTGGTCGAGTCATTTATCTTGGAGACATCGCCGAAATTGACGCCTCAACTGAACTGAAGCAGAAGTTGCAAGCAATTGAACTTGGCAGTACGAACAAAACCGGACGTGCCAGAACTATCACTATTCCACATGTTAAGGCGCGCATCCTTAAACATGGCCTGAGTCACTCCGATTTGAGTTTTGATGGTACGGTTTCTTCTGTTACTAGCAAAACAATGACTGTATCAGCGGAAGATATTTACAGTCAGGCGGGAAATTTTTTCCGGCAGAACCTTATTTTTGGAAAAAATGATTTTACTCAACTTGAAATTCGACCGTTGCAGCAAATCGAACCGATAAGAGTTGATGATGTGGACTCAGAATTGAAATTTGTTCCGATAGGTGATCTTAGTCGAGGTTGTCTGGAAGCGCAAGTCATATCCAATGGAATAGTCAAAAAACGTGTTTCTCTGACTTTTGAGATTATGGTTAGTCAACCTGTGGTTGTGGCAAAGTGCAATATCCCGAAAGGCGTTAGGATTCGAGCTGATTTTTTGTCAATTGAGCATCGCGAAATTAAAAATCCGGCGAATGTACTGTTAACACGAATTAATCAGGTGCAGGGGAAAATAGCCAGCGGGTTGATTTCAAAAGGCAAAATAATTTCCAGATCTGATTTTAAAAAGGACTTTATTGTTTCCAAAGGATCCATAGTGGTAATTATAGTACAAAAAGGAAATCTTAAAATACAAGCGCATGGCAAAGCACTTGAAGACGGTACTCTGGGACAGCTTATTCGGGTCATCAGCCTCAACTCGAATAAGGAACGTATTGGTGAAGTAGCTGGAAGAAATCAAATCCGTATACATTTTTAACGAGGATATACTCTAGTGGCTAAGAACTTTATTACATGTACTTTTTTATCAATAATAGTTTTTTCCGCATGCTTGATAGTTATCAATGATGCGAACGCAGCACAAGGGCTAACAGTTTATGATGTGTCAATGGTTGCCGATAGAAAAGCTCGGCGGCTTGGTGATGTTCTAACAGTTCTGGTCCTTGAACGTGCCAGCGCGAAGCGAGAAGCCAAGACGGAGACAAGCCGAACCTCTGATTACAAAGGCAGACTTGGTGGCTTTGTTGGAATTCCCACTAAAGGACTTGGGGATGGGATTAGCCTCGGATCTGATAATTCATTTACTGGTACCGGATCTACCAGTCGAAGTGAAACCTTCGATGCAACCGTGCCTGTTATTGTAATGGAAGTCATGAAAAATGGGAATCTCGTAGTTGAAGGCCAACGCAACATTCAAGTCAACAATGAGAAACAAACTATTCATGTTAAAGGAATTGTCAGGCCAGTTGACATAACTGCGCAGAACACTATTATTTCGACCAATCTTGCGAGTGCTGAAATCGTATATCAGGGTGACGGTCAGGTCAGTCGTCAGCAAAAGCCTGGATTTCTGTCTCGGTTATTGGATTGGATTTGGATCTTTTAGTAAGGAACGAAAACAATGAAAAAAATTATATCTCTATTCGTTTGCATTTCGATTATAACCATTAGTTTCTCGCAACAGACAATAGGGCAATCACAGATGCAGGTTCGCATAAAGGATATTGTTAGCCTTGATGGTATTTACGAAGCAAAGTTGCTGGGAATAGGTGTTGTAACTGGACTCAGCAACACGGGCGACAAACAAAATAACGAAGTAACGCAAAGATTTCTTGAGAATATTATGCGTGAAATGGGTGTATCGATTACGCTAAGCCGATTTGAAGCGAAAAACATGGCTGCCGTCACCGTTACTGCCACGTTGCCGCCTTTTGCCAAGGTAGGATCACAGATTGATGTTCAAGTTGAATCTTTTCAGAATGCCACCAGTCTACAAGGCGGAACACTTCTACCAACTCCCTTGTTACATACTTTTGATCTCAACAAGGAGGTCTATCTGATGGCAAGTGGTGTTATTTCAATCGGTGGATATGGAGCAGGTGAAGGTGGAGACCGGATTCAGAAGAACCATCTGACTGCCGGTAACATACCTAACGGCGGGGTTGTTCATAAAGCTATGCGTGTGGATGTCTTTCAAGGTGAGCAGATAACGCTGGTTCCCTACCATGCTGATTACACAACAGTTACCAAAATTGTAGAGAGAATAAATGAAAACGAAAATGAAAATGTTGCGGTTGCAATAGATAGTGGCTCAATTCAAGTGAACATTCCAGCCAGGCATGCGAACGCGGATCCGGCTAGATATACTGATAATGTTGTTCGATTCGTTTCAGAGATCGGGGCGCTAACGGTTGAGGTGGACCGTCCCGCAACTGTCATTGTCGATGAACGAACGGGCACTGTTGTTATAGGATCAAACGTCACTATTTCAAATATTGCTATAACGCATGGAGGGCTCACCGTTACCGTAGGTTCTGAACAGGAAATATCTCAACCTACTCCAATGAGCCAGGGGGAAACGTTTCTGTTGGAAGAAACTGAGGTGACAATCGAAGAAAAGGGAGGAGTCCTTACGCCGCTTCCGGATAGCGTTACAATCGATGAGGTGGTTAGTGCCTTGAACGCATTAGGCGCAACGCCAAGGGAACTGATATCGATACTTCAGAATATAGAACGTGTTGGCGCGCTTCATGCTAAACTAATTATTAGATAAAAGAGCTTAGATTTAACAGGCAGATAGAAAATGGATCTTAGTACAGGTATTAGCAAGTTTGAAATGTCAAGATTCAATCATCAGATAAAAAAAATTTCTGATACTGGAAAGTATACGGAAAAGATTTCTGGGTTTGATCAGGAATTACGTGAAGCAACCCGCGAATTTGAATCGTTGTTTATTCATAATTTGTTGAAGACAATGCGGGCAGCAATACCAAAGGGCAAGTTTTTTGATGGTGGGTCTGGCGAAGAGATTTTTACAGACCTCTTAGATCAGGAGATTTCGAAAGTTGTATCGAAAAGGGGTATTGGGATTGCCGATGTCTTGTATCAGCGACTTACAAAGTCCTGATAAATTGTGTTGCATTCAAGATAAGTTTGACACAATTTATCTTGTGTTCAGTACCTAGAGTTAGATCTAAATCCGGAAATATGATAGAATTATCTAAAGTTTTTGGTTGAATGTGCCGAAAACAAACTTGAACTCGGATTGGTAACAGGGAGTTGGATAAAAATGGTCCCCGTCAGTCAAAAGGGAAAACTTAATGGTTTAAATCAAGTTCTGACAAAGAAACGAGCAGAGAAAGTTCAAACTAACAAGGAAAATCCTTACCTCAAAACACAAGATGGAAAAGAGATAAAGGCAAAACAGGATGGGTTTGTACAATCTGCAAAAAGTAGCGAAGTTAGCAGTATTAAAGAGAAGATAGATCAACTGCCAGATGTGGATTTGGAGAGAGTGGAAAAGCTGCGCCAGATGATTAAAGATGGATCTTACATAGCTGATAGTCAGAAGACCGCAGAAAACCTCTTGGCTACTAGCATTAAGGTAGATGAAGAATAACTTAACACGGTTTTTTCTAAGATGAGATAAGGATATTAAAAGTGCAAGACTTGTTGGATAGGCTATCTGGAATTTTATTAAAAGAGCTTGTTTTATATGACAAACTCTTGCTAATCCTTTCAGATCAGCGCTACACACTGCCAGCTGGCAACGCAGAGGATATCCATGAGGTTCTTACGCAGCAGGAAACCTTGACTCTTGAGTTAAAAGCTTTGGAGGAGGCGCGTCTATCTATTATGAATAAACTGTCGCAACATTTACAGAAACCGCTAGAGCAGTTGACATTGATTGAGTTGGCAAAGCTCGTGGAAGAGCCTTTCAGTACCAAATATAAGAAGTTCAGTAAGCAGGTAAAAGGCATGACGAAACAAATTGAAGATCTTAATCAAGACAATAAGTATTTGACCGATCACTCGCTTGCTTTCATTAATATATCTCTACGGGTTTTTACTGCCTGTAACTCATTTGATTATAACGATCAAGACCCGTTCCATTTAAAGGGAAAATCTGCCAAATTTCAGACGACTGCCTAAAAAGCAGATAATTCTAGATATCATCGAGTAAACTATATCGCTATGAACAATCTTTTCAGTAGTCTACAAATTGCCAAAAGAGCGTTAAGCACTCAACGTCTTGGCTTATCAGTTGCTGGTCATAACATTTCTAATGTCAACACACCGAATTATGCCAGACAACAGCCGTTGGTTGAACCTGGTGTTGGCGGGGCAGGTATGGCAGGTGTTGAAATTACATATATTCGTCGAGTTCAAGATAGAGTTGTTGATGAAAGGCTCCGTCTTAATACTCAGGAACTCGCCAAGTGGCAAACCTTATCCGATCGACTAAGTCAGATAGAAACTTTCTTTAGTGACCTTGCGGGAATAGGATTGTCGGGAGCACTCTCCGACTTCTGGAACAGTTGGCAGGACCTGACGGTTTCTCCCGAGTCCGAGTCATCCAGACTTGTTGCTGTTCAACGAGGTGTTGTCCTAGCGTCTCGCTTGCAGGGTATGAATGCAGGAATGGAAGAATCACACATAGATTTGGATGCGGAGATCAACCGAAAAATCACCGAAACCAATGAAATTACAACTCGAATTGGGAAATTGAACCAAGAGATTATTTCAATCGAGCTTTCCGGTAGTCAAGCAAACGACCAACGAACTCTACGTGACTATCAACTGGCTCAACTGTCAGAATTAATTAATTTTCGAACAATCGAGCGAAAGGGCGGCTCTGTCCAAGTTTTCGTTGATAGCCTGTCGTTAGTTGAAGGAGTTCGTGTGACAGAATTGGTGGCTCAACTTACCGCCGATTCTAACGAAGGATCAACCAGTACAGCCTCAACAAAAATCCTTGCCAGCAATAACGAAGTTGCAGTTTCAGGAGGAGCTTTGGCTGGACTCATCGAAGCCCGGGATCAACACTTACCTTCCATGCTAACCCGGATGAAAACACTATCGGAATCTTTAATTACACAAATCAACAAACTACACAGATTAGGCTACGGACTCGATAATTCAACCGGACTAGAATTCTTCTCAGGAACAAGTATCGACGATATTACCGTTAATTCAGAATTACTTGCTGATCCCAAGAAATTAGGCGTATCAGGCGAGGTGAGCGCACCCGGTAATAACGAAACAGCACTGGAAATTGCCCAGCTACAAACATCTCTCACTATAGGTGCTACCGTAATTCCCGATGATCGACAAACTCTTACTGTTGAGAGTACTGATGGTTGGTCTAAAAATGACATACTAGGAGTAGTAGGTTCATCCGATCTCAATAGGACAGGCACGTGGGCGAAAATTCTAAGCGTCGACAGTGGAACTCAAGTTACAGTTAAGTTGTTTCAAAATCCTACAACGAAAACATTCGATAAGCGGTTCAACTTTGAACAAGAAGATGGCTCAACGACAGTGCTTACTAACAAGGTATACAAAGACTTTGACGGTAATTACATGACTATTGATCCTAATCCAACCGACGAGTTAGATATAGATCAGCTGGCGAACCTTCCTGCTGACCCAGAAACCGAGGCTTTTCCCGAAAATAAGCTCTTTCAGCAGTGGGGTGGCGGCGTGGCCAACAGTTCTGTCATGACGGGGCTTCCTCAAACATTTACGTCAAATGAAGTATTCACTGAAGGAACACAAACTTTCAATGATTACTTTGCCATCATGTTCAGCTTCATTGGAACACAGAGTCAGCAAGCCCAAAGAAATTCTGACAACAATGAACTTCTTGTGCAGCAACTCACTGACTACCGTGAAAAAGTCTCAGGCGTCTCTTTGGACGAAGAGATGGCTAACCTGATACAATTCCAACGTGCGTTTGAAGCTTCGGCAAGATATATTAGAATAGTTGATGAAATGCTAGCGACATTGATGAATATGTAGTACGCAAAGGAGCAAAATCATGCGAGTAACACACAAAAGCATTACCTATAAAGCTATCGTAAATATGCAAAGGAGCCTGCGCCAAGTCGAAGGGAAAACGGATGAAATTTCGACAGGCCGCAAAATTTCTCTACCATCAGACGATCCATCCCAAGCCACCCGCGCACTGGGATACCAACAAAAGATTGCGCGAAGCCAGCAATATTCGCGTAACATGGATACTATCGTTGATCGATTGAACCAAACTGAATCAGCTCTCGGTGAGATTAATGCATCAATAGTTCAAGTTAAAGAAATTGCTTTGGCTTTGAAAGATCCATCTATCACGGTAGAAGAGTTAAATAACGCGTTTGAAAAACTCAGTCAACTCAAAGGGCAGTTTATCAAACTTGGAAATACCAAAATAGGTGATCAGTACATTTTTGGTGGTAGTATCACGACTACACGACCTTTTGAAGAAACAAATGGCGAAATTTTTTATCGAGGGAATACATCTGAAATCAATGTAGAAATGGGTGATGATATATCGATAACTACAAATGTTTCTGGGTCATCAGTATTCAGTATGTCAGGTGCTGATAAAGGCGTTTTTGATGCTCTAGACACTTTAATACAAGTAGCGCAAGGAGGCGAACCACCGGCTGATTTTGATACCGTTTTGGATGAAATTGACGGCCTAAATAATACAGTTATTAATGCACGCGCTATCAACTCAAATCGAGGGTTCCGTGCCGAGTCAGCGCAAGAAACATTGGCAGCAGAGCAAACTAGTGTTGAGTCAGTTTTAGCCAGTATTATGGAGACCGATATGGCATTAGCTCTGACAGAACTCCTTTCCTTACAGCAAGCTTACCAGTTAACTCTTAATGTGGTGAACAAATCTTTTCAACGCTCTCTGGTGGACGTTCTCGGTTAGTTTCAAAGCAACATATCAATTTCAGTAAAGCCGTTACTCCATATGAAGGAGGAGTGTAGGAAACCGACTGTTGTTGTTTCTTATACTCCTCCTTCATTTATTTTGTCATCAAGTTTTATTCTAGCTCCCTTCATACCGAAAGAATGTCACCAATCTTTAAACGGGAAAATTTTTGTGTTGGCTGAAATTCCGTAGATGCTCCATAGACTTCCCACTACGAATTCACCAAGTATCAACCCCAAGAAAAATGGAGAAAATCTTCGGTGCACACTTAGCCCTCCATGTTTAAGCGTTAACCATTTGATCAATGTTGCAACCATGAGTGACAGCCAAAGCCAGTTCATGCACCAATCATCTGCTCCAGACACGGCGTAACCAACTGCATGAAAAGGCCACCAAAAGAATTTCATTCGAAAAAACATCAGGACAAATGTGAAAGCCATTCCAACTCCAATAAAAATTGCCTCAAGGATACGAGGACCTGAGGGGTGATTCATCTGCTTTTGTAATTGACGGAAAGGTTCCCATCCGAACCCACCACCGGAACCAAAATGGTATGAGTCATGCGTGTATGCCCAAAACGAGGAAACGGATCCGACAATAACAGCCAAGATTATTGAAATTATAAGTGGGCTTGAACGAAACCCGGATCGTTCAGCCAGTTTAAACCCTTCGAGTTGATGGGGCATTGCGTGGCTGCGATGAGCTCGATTAAAGAAGAAGAAAAATGAGAGTGCTGTCAAATTTTGCCTGCCTAGAAACCGGGTACCTAAGAATGTTGCCAATGTGTAGTCGGCTCCCATAATATGTAGATCATGTGCGGGAGCTCCCGATTCAGCTCGCATTCTTGTGATTCCTATGGATAAAAAATAGTAAATCAGAAAAAATGCAACAGCTATCCAAACGGTCAATCCCATCTTGTTAGAAAATCCAACAAGGTATGCCATCCCAATAATAATGCCGAGAATAGCATTCCGATACCTCATTGGCTCATTAGATTCATCTAGATCATAATGACCTACTGTTGCATGTTTGAGAATTCGCATTAAATATTTCCGGCTAGTCCACACGGCGAAGATGGATAATCCTAAGTAAGCTCCAAGGGATTGTTGGCGATCGTATGGAAACCCAGGTAAAGACCGCATTCCAAGGATTGCTCCCAGCACATGTTGTGATTTGCGAAAGAGAAAAAAGAACCAACATGAGAATGATAGGTCTATCGGCATGAAAAACCCAAGCCCAATAACAAATGGATAAATTGAAAAGCGTATTGTCCCAAGAGCATTCCATGGTCTTTCAGTAAATAGATAGCCAATGTTTCGGAACCGAACGCCAATGATAGGAATACTCGGCATAAAATAGCTTAGCCCATTGATAATATTTAAAATAGAGACCAAGATGAATGCGATCCAAAAGAGCCGATTACTGAAAAATTGTGTTCCGCTATTTTGTGTCATGGCAAAAGGAAGCTCAATGATCGGATAAGCAAGTTTTTCATTTTCCGTCCATTGCTTACGAAGAATCGCGTTTATGCATGCCATAACAAATAAAAGAGCAACGATAAAAGTTGTCCACCATAACATCGGAGGTATCCAAGCTTTAAACCGTGCGATCTTGTAAAGCGTTGATTCGCCCTTGTAATAGCCCTCAAGAATTGACTTGTCTTGAATGGTTAACCATTTTGGGATATAGCGGAAAAAAAGATCTCTCCATTCGTTTTCCGGCGTTTCAAACCAGAAGGCGTGGCCAACCAGTGGAACGAGAATTTGTCCAAAATCGTGTGAAGCAACAACGCTTCCCATACACAGCAAGATATAAATGGTAAGCAATTCACTTTGTGTCAGCATCCAATCGGGTTGAAAGTTTTTAATCCCTAGATTTAGCAGAATGATTGCAAAAAGGCAAAAGATAACATTGAAAAAAAGCGACATTGTGGTTGGAAACAAACCCCACCAGACCATTTCTGTGTAGATAATCCAGTAGGAATTAATAGGGATCAGGAAAAGTGAAATTAAAACAGATCTGCGGGTTATTGTGTGCGGCATGAATTGCTGGGAATTGATAACGCGTGATAAGGAGGATTTGGGTGAGAAAAATCAGAGCTACTATGTCAGTGAATTTACTGCCAAGAATTGTGCCATATAAGTGGATTCTGCTCTTCATTTTCTAGTAAATCGCCGATTTCGAGCGATTCAAACAGGTCTTGCGATAATATATTCTTTTTACCATTGAAGCAGCTACCATCCGGCATAAAAGCACATGTCATGGCACGACGATATTTATTGGTCATGTTAGCTCCAGCTCCATGTGCACAAAGGCCATTATGCCACACAATCGATCCAGCTGGACATGGGGCTGGTACTGGATCAATCTCTCTCCATTCTGGGTAGACATTGAAGAGTTCACCGACATTATGTCCGATACCGACATTGTCAAAGCGGGCGGTTTTATGAGATCCGGGTAGGTACCATATACAACCGTTTTCCAGCGTTGCATCGTCAAGCGCAAGCCAAAAAGAAATTGCGTTTTGCGAGTCAAATGACCAATATGGCACATCAAGGTGCCAAGCTGTCGGATTCCCATGTGGTGGCTTGATAAGAGCTTGATCGTGCCAGACACGAATACCTTCTGTTCCAGCTAGGTCGTTGGTCAATTTTCCAAGCCGAGGGTCATAGACTAATTCACGCACACCACCATTTGTGTCAGCTAATCTAAGACATTGGGTAAAGACCTGAGCATAAAAATCCTGAGGATTGACTTGATTGGTTAAATGCTCAACCGATTCTCCTAATCGATTGGTAACGGCATCATCGACACATTGACGCCATGTTTCTAATTCGTCATCATTAAGGAATCCATCAACGATCAAAAAGCCATGTTCATGATACGACTCAATTTGAGTAACTGTAAGTTTACTTAGCATCATCTATCCACTTTACGGGAATTAACAGCCCTTCTCAACTATGGTCAATCTATAATTTTTAGAACTAAATTCTTACTAAATTCTAATTTCTCTACCCGCGTCTTGGCTGCGGTAGATACCATCCAGAATCTGCATTACCTGTAATGATTGCTCTGGAGGAACCGGCGATGGCGCACCATCAATAATCGCTTGGGCAAATTCAATGCATTCTTGAGCGTGTGCTTCTTCAAGATCTTCAGGGAAGTCCGTCAGGGTTTTTTCATTGTATTCTTTTTCCTCAAAGTTAGACCACAAAAACTCACACTTTGGCCAGTGACATCCGGCCTTTGTTCCGTAAAGCCACATCTGCATATCTTCACCAGTGGTGCGGTGATGGAGAAGCCAACTGATTTCAATGACAAGCGTTGCGCCAGTTTCAAATCTGATAAATGCAGAAGCAAAATCCTCGACATCATATTCTGAGGGAATTTCGTTCTTCCCTCCACCCGTAAAGGCTCCTTTCTGATGCGCTATTTCGGCTCGGGAAACGCCACTCACCGCAATTGGCGGTGGATTTCCCATTAACCAAAGCGTAAGATCGAGGATATGAACTCCTATATCGATACAAGGTCCACCCCCACTATTCTTTTTAAGAATAAAACCAGTTCCAGTCGGTGCGCCCCAACGACGAAGCATCCAGCTTCTGGCGTGATAGATATCGCCGAGAATTCCTTTATCAATCTCGCTTTTCATGGCCTTAGAATTAGCTTGAAAACGAAAGTGCTGTGCCGTCATTAGTAGCTTACCGGATTGATCACGAGCTGCAATCATGTTCTTAACATCCTCTGGCGTTGGTGCCAGCGGCTTTTCACATATAACATGCTTTCCTCCTTCAAGCCCACCGATGGAAAGCGGTGCGTGGAACATATTTGGTGTGCAAACATCAATAATATCAATGTCTGGATCAGAGAAAAGCTCTGAGGGGTCAGTTGTCAGTTTAGTCACTTTATGTTCTTTCCCCCAATTATTCAGAACGTCTTCTCGAATATCGCAGCCAGCGACAATCTCTGCATTTCCAGAGGCATTCCAACCCGGAATGTGGGTATTTGAGATACCACCAACACCAATTATTGCAACCTTTAAGATCTTAGACACTGCCAATCTCCTGTAACCCATTTACAATGCGGAAAGACACTGAGTAATACTATCTCAGGGTTTAGTTACTTGTCAATACGTTGCTTTGTAAGATTTATAAGACTTCTTTTGTGAAAGTGTAAACTGGTCTGAGCCAGGACGCGAAAAAAATGCCATTGGCATAAAGAAAATAGAGAATCTTTAAAATCACGACCGATGTCAGGAAGATAAATTGAATTAGTATAAAGGCCACATCAATTCTGTCTAAACTCAGTCCTCGAAGTGCTATATGTCGATTAGTGTTATCAGCAGAAAAACCGCGACTTTCAATAACTTGGCTCAGATTGGTGGCTCTTCGGATATTGCCAGTTAAAATTGGGCGGATAGCATTTAGAAAACCAGCAAACGTGCGAAATATATTGAGCTGGAAATAGCGGAACCCACGAAGTTTTTGAGACTGAATAACGGCTTTCATATCAGAAAAAACAAGAGGAATGTATTGAACTGCAATAGTTGTCATAAAAGCAAGACCATAAGGTACACGCAGTTTGATTAACCCAACCAATAAATCTCTGGCCTGAGTCGTTGAAATCACGAAATAGCCGATACTGATTGAAGTATTAAATCGCAGGGACTGGATTATGCCATGTACTATGCCTTCACGGTAAAAATGGACATTACCGGCCAGTGTGAAAAGTGCTGTTCTCGGGAATCGGTCATAAAATATTGCTTGGCTATAGATTGTTGCCCAAGTTCCGATTACCAAAATACTAGTGAACACTCCAAATTTCTTCCAAGATCGAATTGAGCTAGCCGTTAAGCAAAATACGGCTAAAAAATAACACGAAAGCATGATCGGACTGTCAAGCACCACCATCAAAATACCAGTAGAGGCGAGTGAAATAATTTTTGTTCGGGGATCAAACACCATTTATTCAATAATTCAAATAGTAGGAACAATATTCAATAATGCTATTAAACCGTAACTTTTCACGATAATCAATACGTTTTAGATTTCAGTGATCCTCAATAAGTTCGAGTAGGAATGATTTTGAATGTATTTTCGGCGTTGATTGTGAGTGCAGTAGTATGTTCAGGGATTTTGATTGTTTTTTACTCACTCTATAATGGAATTTCACCGATGCCGACCTCACCGAAAGTCAAACGCCAACTGTTGCATGTACTTAGTCAAAATGAGATTCAAGGAACAATTTACGAGCTTGGGTCAGGTTGGGGGACATTGGCATTTGAGCTTGCACGAAGATTTCCGGAATGCCGGATCATAGCCTATGAAAATTCATGGGTTCCGTATATATACTCCAAAATATACGGGTTGGCAGTCAAAACAGAAAACTTGCGCATTAAACAAGAAAATTTCTTTAACATCCTTTTAAGTAGGGCTGACGTGGTTGTTTGTTACCTATCCCCTAATATAATGACACACTTGCAACCTAAACTTGAGTCAGAACTCCAGAAAGGGACTCTGGTGGTTACTAATACATTTGCTTTACCAAGCTGGGTGCCGCAACAAACTATTGAAGTGGAGGATCTGTATCGGACAAAGATCCATATTTATTTGTTTAATCCAGAATATAAGAGAACCATAACTCTAAAATAAAGCAAGGAAGAATCATGAGGTGGAAATGCGGCTTGGATCAAAACTATACCATGGTCAGCGGCGAACAAGCAGCTACGCCGTGCAATTGAAATGCAAAAAAAACTATCTCCTACTGAATATAAGATGCCGGATCCAGTTTCAGATAGAATAGATGAAAGCATTGTCAGTTCTCACAGTCTAATTCCAGATGCTTTATAACATGCATTTGCTAATTTTGGTGTATTGATGTCACCGGAATTGCCACTGACACGAAAACAACATGAAATGATTTCCACTGTTGTATCTACCGCTAATCGTTGTATCTACTGAATAACTTCTCACGCAGAGTTCCTGCGTCGGGTAACGCTGGATGAGGATCTTGTAAGTGCCTTGGTTGATGATTATATGACCGCGCCTGTAAGCCGCGGTAACGGTGTCATGTTGAATTATACGGTAAAATTGACCAAAGACGAAACCTCGATTACATCGGTAGATCATAGGGAATTACGAGCTGTTGGCTTCAATGATCAAGCCATTCTACAAATTACGCTGATAGCCGCGTGGTACAACTATATTAACCGAGTTGCTGATGCACTTGGAATTGGGAAAGATTAAAATAATTCACAAAAAAATCATGTTGTCGATTATTGGCCTAATTTGTGTCTTGGTGTGTCTTTTGATTGGTTATAATTTCTATTTGGGCCGTGCAAAACAAAATGACTTTTCAGAGAGCTTGCGAGGTATCCCCCAGTATCAGGTGGAAATTATGAGGGATACGTGGGGTGTTCCACACGTTTTTGGGAAGACCGATGCGGATACAGCTTACGGGTTAGCTTACGCGCATGCAGAAGATGACTTTGAAACTATCCAAGAATTCTTGCTTACGATAAGGGGCAAACTGGCTTCAGTGATGGGAAAAGACCTGGCTCCTTACGACTATTATGTACAACTATTTCGAATATGGGATGACGTCAACGAAAAATACGATGCTCTTTCTTCCGACATTCGATCTGTGTGTGAAGCGTATGCTAACGGACTAAATCTCTACGCGTCTCAACATCCACAATTGTTGAAACGAAACATTTGGCCAGTAAAAGGTACGGATATTGTCGCAGGTTTCGTTCATAAACTTCCTCTTTTTTTTGGGGTTGATGGTGTGCTAAATCGAATTTATCAAGCAGAGAAAAACCCAAAGGCTGCTCAATCTGAACTGGGTTTTCAACAAGGCATCGGCTCAAATTTTCTGGCTGTCGGTCCGAATCGTTCAGCAGACGGAGCCACTCGAGTTGCGATTAATACACATCAGCCATGGGAAGGGCCAATGGCTTGGTATGAAGCTCATGTTGTTAGTGAGGAGGGCTTGAACCTCTATGGTGGGCTTTTTCCAGGTTCTCCCATCGTGTTGTTAGGACACAATCAACACTTAGCTTGGGGACATACCGTCAATTATCCTGATCTGATCGACGTGTACGAATTGGAGATTAATCCTAATGATCCTAATGAATACCGTTTTGATGGTCAATGGCGGTCATTGGAGATTCGGAAAGTTCCCATTGAAGTCCGGCTCTGGCGTAATTTTCGATGGACCTTTCATCGAGAAACACTCTGGTCGGCACATGGGCCTGCGTTACGAAACGCCAACGGCGTTTATGCTATCCGTTATGCTGGCATAGGAGAAATCGGGCAAGTGGAACAATGGTATCGTATGGGAAAGGCCAAAAACTTGGAGGAATTTAAAGCGGCTATGCGATTACATGCAATTCCGATGTTTAATACCGGATATGCTGATCGAGAAGGTAACCTTTATTATGTCTATAACGCCCTACTTCCCCTAAGAAATGAACAATATGATTGGTCAGGCTGCGTTAAAGGAAATAGCTCCAGCACTTTATGGACGCGTTATCTTCCTTATGATCACCTTCCGCAGGTTGAAAATCCACCTTCCGCCTTCCTGCAGAGTTGCAATAACAATCCATTTCAAACAACGATAGGTTTTGGTAATCCAAACCCATTGGAATACTCTTCAGTTTTTGGAATCGAAGATGTGATGACCAATCGCTCCCTGCGAGCTAGAGAACTTTTTGGCAACAATTCGTCTGTAACTCGGAAAGATTTTTTCCAATATAAATTTGACAAGTATTATTCACAGGATTCTGTTTTAGTCGAGAGTATCCATCGATTCTTAGAAGAAGCGATGAGTGAAGACTCAGAATTGGTCAAAGCGGTTGACCTCATTCGCTCTTGGGATTTTCAAACTGACATTAAAAATCGGGCGGCAGCCTTAGCTATTCTAACTTTCCGACCTAAGGATAGACCCGCTAATTTCCAATATGATTACCTTCTGTTCTTAAGGAGATTGAGGGAAAATGTTGAGCTTTTTAATCATAACTTCGGTCGAATTGATGTTACTTGGGGGGAAGTCAACCGTTTGATTCGCGGCGACATAGACCTGCCTGTTTCAGGTGGGCCTGATATTTTGCGTGCGGTCTATGGTCGACCTATTGATGGTGGTCGTTTAAAAGGTGTGGCAGGCGATTGTCTTTTTCAGATCGTGGAATGGGATGGACAAGGACATCTGCAAAGCTGGGTCATCAACCAATACGGCAGTCATTCTTGGAAAAAGACTTCTCCTCACTACACCGATCAGTCTCCATTATTCGCTCGAGAGGAAATGAGGCCAAGCTGGTTTACCAAAGAGGATATTCTGAAAAACCTTGAACGAAGATATTCGCCTGGGCAGGATTGATCCATTCATTTCCTTTGGGAAATTCTAATCCGTGTCCTGTAGTTCGACGCTCCTAAGATCACATCTTTCCTGTACATAAAAAAACACACATTAGGTAGCACACACTGGATTACCTTTCTGTTAGAAAGCCTTACCAAGTACAACGTATTGGCGAGTAATAGTTCGTCAATATTGTTTAGGATCTCATTGACTTGAATGAATAATTGTGCTCTCATTGCGCTAATTTCTTGCTCAAAATTGTCTGTTCCTAAATGTGTAGGTGATATTCAGGAAGTTTCTGGAAGATGATGCCAAATACTAATCAAATAATGGCTCTGAGTTTAATCTCTAATTACGCTGATACTTATTCCTCAAACTCAGGATAAAATTGACCTCAAAAACATCGTCGGCATTGGGCTCTTTAATCAAGGGGCTGGCAAAGTAGTGGAGGATTCTTCTGGAAATGATTTTCATGGTCATATAGAAGGGAATCTCAAGTAGGTCAGGGGGAGATTTGGTAAAGTCTTAGAATTTTGATAGGGCTAATGATTAGGTGAATGCGGATGATAATCCAATCTTGAAGCCAGAGACAAATGGAAATGGTAACCTAACCTTCATGGCCTGGTACAAATGTAAACGGTGGTAAGGTACATTTTATCCACCGGAGCAAACCTCTTCAATCCGGATTGCAATCACTCATGATCCCGGCTCCAAGAAGATCTAGTTTGGCGTCAATGCCGGAAGAAATTAGCAGGAACTGGTAACATTCCTGACCAATTCCCGGGCAAAGGTTGGTATCATTTATCTGGAAATTTGGTGAGAAAAGGTGCCAATTATGGTGCATTGATGTCAAAGTCTTAAAACAGGTAAAGGCAAGTGGACCTTTGCCAACAAGTAATAGGAGTTTCATATTACAGCAGGAATAGTATTACTAAGCACTAGCATTTTTGGTGTTAATCTTGAGAAAAACTGGGAGTATCGGACTAAGGGTACGGTATATTCTAAACCGTTGGTAGCTGATGTTGCCCCAAACTCAGGCGATGAAATCATTATAAGTGATGGAGAAGTTCGAATTTTACGATGCATTGATTCTACAGGGAAACAAATCTGGGAGTTTGATGGCAACTGGCTTATGCATCTAACTTCTGTCGCTGCTATAAGTTTTAATGTCAATCTAGATTTTCCGGTGTTAGCTATCGGTAACCCTGATGGTAAGTTATGTTGCCTCAATGCAAGCACAAGTGAGGAACTTTGGACAAAAAATATTATAAAGATAGAATGGGGGTCACCTGTCTGGGCTGATCTTGATGGAGACGGACAGGATGAATTGATTGCCGCAACAGAATTTGATGGAATTACAGCCTTTAAAGCTGATGGCGCAGTACTATGGACTTATAGAGAAGATGCCGATGGAAATCCAGTGGTTGTACGATGTCCAATTACAGCGAAAGATGTTGACGGAGATGGTAAATCAGAGGTTTTTGCGGTTGACCGCTGGGGGCCTTTAAGTTTAAGCCATGATGGGGAATTGCTTTGGCACCAGAGATCAGGCAATGAATTTATCAGTGGAGTAGAAGTTACAGATATTGATGGAGATGGTAAGTATGATGTTTTCTGTGCTTCTCAGGATGATAATTTAGTTTATCGCATAGACGCAGAAAATGGAAATATTATTTGGAATGTACCTATGCTCAGTAAATGTGATGTTTATCCAAATTCATACTATCCAACCGGGGATTTGAATAAAGATGGGAAATCCGAAGTGATAGTTTGCGATAAAGATGGAAATGTTTATTGTATTAATAGCAGTGGGAAAAAACTCTGGACTTTTACAACCCCCAAACCAATACATGCTTCTGCTGCATTGGCTGATATTGATGGTGACGGGAACTTGGATGTTATTATCACAAGCGGAGATCATTTCGTTTACGTTCTTGGTGCAGAGGGTGATCTTAAGGGGAAATATGAAGAAGATAGAAGATTAATGGCTCCAGCGACAATTGCTGATGTCAATAAGAATGAGAGAAAGGACATTCTTTTTGGTGGTAGTGGTAGGAAACTGAATAGTATTTCTGTTTCAGATAAAATGACAAGTGAGGAAACTGAATTTTTATCGGAAATTGAGGGTAGTAATAAAAATAAAGCGAAGGAAATTTTCTCTCTCTTCAATAAAGGAGGATTTGAACTTGCAAAAAACCCGGATTTCCCATTTGAGCAAGTCATCTTTGGATCCGCTGGTATCGTTTAACCCTATGAATAAAGGGTGTTCTCAAGGTGAAGGCAGCAAACAGCAGGAAATCCAATGGGTGAAATGAAAAAGAACGTGTTGCGCTTCGGTTTCGACCGAAGTTTGAAGCTGGAGTTTCATGGTTCGAAGGTTACGAGCGACGCAGGCCTGCTGGCGTACCGGGAATTGGATGACGTATTGGGATTGACTGTGATGGCGGAAGACATCTTCGACGATTGGCGTGCCGGGGAGAATAGGCAGCACACACTCACGGCTTCGCTGCGTCAGTCCGTGTTCAGTCGCT
>DTUY01000151.1 GCA_012963885.1 Candidatus Poribacteria bacterium
ATCGCCATTGACCAACCTAGCATCTATATTGCTGACAGCTTAATGGATTCAAACAGTAGCAAAAAAAATCGGAAAGAGCATATATGGAAAGGAGCGACCATCCGTAACTTGGTTGACAAAGAGGAGATGTCGGCAGCGGCGATAGGGGAGGAAACTGGCGTAATATTCATCCGTGTGCCTGCGTCTTCAGAAGCAGAAACTATTGGATTCAAAAATGGGGACGTCATCTTAACACTTAACGGTGAAAAGTGTTGCACCATCGACGATTTTTTAGGAATCCTCTCAGCTTTGACAGAGGCTGCCGACCACAAACAACAAATTGTATGTCGCGTTACTGGCAACCCTCCCGATCGAGATGTCATTTTCCACAATTTGATTAGCGCGCAGGTCTAGGCATCCACAGCCTGGTCTAGCAGATCGACCCAATCCGTTCTATTTAAATGCTATTCTTGGTTTGTGGAAGCAGATGCTTTTAACAAATTACATCCTCGGCCTTTACACCAAATCGCTTGGCACATGACCCAATCGCCATTTTTTGCCAATACTATTCAAATAAAAGTGGTCATCAAGGATTTCAAGTGCCATCAATTTTAACTGAAATATCGTTCGTGATTTTCATGCTAGCTGAGGACAATGAGGTAAAGATGGTGGAAATCCGATCCCTCCGTGTGTGGGGTATCGGTTGCAAGCGGATGAAAATCCTTTCGAAAACAATCGGGGAGTGAACTCTGATTTTTATCCGCTTTCTCAGATCAGGTTACGTTAATGGACTAAGATAAAGGTACAGGAAAACCTTATCTTAAGATTGCCAACCGACCATAGGCCTGCAATTGATCTCCATCATCTTTAACCAAGATTTTGTAGAAATAGACACCGTTGGCTAATCGACTTCCATTCCAATCTCTACCGTCCCATTCTTGTTCATTATAGCCTTTTCGACTAGAACAGTCTTGCACTCGGCAAATCAGGCGGCCAGATTTCGTGTAGATTGAGATTGAAACATCATCGACAGTACGGCTGAGTTGGTAGGTGAAGGTCGTTTTATCTTTCAACGGGTTAGGGAAATTGAGAGGGCCCGATATCTTTAGTTCGGCTTGATTAAGAGCATAAGCGTCAATCTGGTGCATGATGGTTTCCGGCGCGAAATTATCAATTAGAGCTACCTCAGCAGTTAATTTTTCTACCAAGCTGGTCTCAATAGTCAGACGCGAGTAACCGAAAACGGGAACAAATTGGCCGATGGATCGAATCAATGGTACCATTGATCGGGTATATTCGATGGCACTGTTAAGCTTGTCTTGAACTTGGTGAACTTTGCCTCCTTTGTAGCCCAGTTGAACCGCTTCTGCTAAACTCAATCGGCTTTCAAAGAAAGCGGTCCACATCTGCAACAAACGCTGCGTATCCTTCAGATTATATGTTGTTTCGACATTAACCGGGTTTATTTTTGCCAGTGCCATGTTAGCCAGGTTACTAGCTTCCTGCATCTGCGGTAAAAGACCTGCTAAACGATTAACGGCATAATCTGCTTGCTGCTCATCCGGAATGGAGAAAATATCGGTGACAGCTGACTGACCAATAATGTCCCAAAACCGAGTAGCAAAACCGGCGGAACCTTTACCATATTGACCGGTGACAGTCAGTGTTCCCGCATAATCAGTAAAGTAGTTGGATAATGCCCAACCACTAATCCTCAGTGATTTCAAGATCAGTCCAGCCGATTCAACTTGGTAGCGGTTAGTTAAGAAATCTCGCATCAGTTGCAGATGATCCAACTTAGGATTCCAGTTGATTCGGGCGCTGAGCAAGCGATCTAGCTGACCCAATCCTACCTCTGCTCCCTGTACAGTAAAACCAGCTAAGCCAGGTTGCGGATGCGTGGTGGGAAACCGTCGAACACCATTAACAAACAAGTCGCCTTCCACCATCCATAATGGCATTACCTCTTCTACTTCGTGTGATAAAATAATTAGTCGGTGTTTCAAACCTCCCAACCGGCTCAACAACTTAGGTGAAAGGTTAGGCTGGTCGGAGGGTTCACCATCATATCCCCATTTCTGCGAGAAGATCGTACCTTGAGGCAGGCGTGCAGCGTAACTGCCATCAGGATCTTTCAACCAAAACCTGTCATACCCTGAGATATAAAACTTAAAATCGGGACGAACTTTTCGACTAGCTTGGATGACGGTAAACATCAGCTTCCATAGCATTTTTTGCCCCGCCTCGCTTTGCCCTCCGCATTGGGGACAATCCTGGCAGGATCGCGTTTCATACCCCCAACAGCGGAGATGAAACCCAGACAAAGTAGGGTAGGTTACAACAATTTCCTGTACTAGCTCTGCCACCAATTGATGTAATTCTGGCTTAGACCAACAGAGTGGCTTGTAACTAACCCCGTTTCTTGATCCACCGTAGGGGACGGGTTGGCCTAGTAATTGGGGGCGATTCCGAATCAGCGCTTCTGTTGGCTCGCCGGTGACATACATAAACAGGTAGGAATCGATGCCTCTTCGGCGCAATAAATCAAACCGATTCCGCAAGGTTTCGATCTGCTGTCGGCGTTCCTGACCTGTTAGATCTTGAAACAATTCGAACCGTGCTGCGTCAACATACTGAAAGGCAGTACCCAACCCATCGTCAATGCCAGTTCCATTCCAAATCCCTTCCCCACCGCTCATATTGATCCGGTGCCGTGCCAGCCAGTCTGGATCGTTGACTTCCAGCACAGCCCGAACGGGGTAAAAAGGCTGCGACCTTTGATCAATCGGAGAGAGAGCCAAATTGGGGCGGGGAGAGAAGATAAAGTCCAAATCAGCTGTAGTGAGTCCAGTGTGCTCGGACACCATCAATTCCAATAGATGGTAACAACCATAGAGAACACCATTGGCTGAATGGGCCCCAACCATAATTCTGTTTTCATCCTCAAAACTCTTGATCCTGTAACCTTCGTTACCCAGGTTAATTGGCAGATCCAACCGTTTTCTAACTTCTGGGCTGGATTGGGGGATACCGATGGAAATTAGGGTAGGTGTCGAATGCAACTGGTTGGTAGTGATAATTGGCGGCTTGGTCTCGGTTAGCCGATTGATCCAGATCTGAAGTTCCTCGGCAGCATAGATCTCTACTACTGACGCTTGGACACCGATTTGGATGGTCGTTACCACGGACTGGCCATCAATGGATATAGGGATCTTCGGCAGAGCCGTTCGATGAATCAGTAACAGACTGAAAACGAGTACGATCCGCATCATGAATCCGCATTGTACATTACAGGTATCTGGCAGTCAACGGCAATCCTGACTTCAAAGGTCTTGACCAAGTATTAATTTACCAGTATCATCTGGAGCGATGATAGAACCAAGTATTGTTATTGATCAGATTGATTATCCGTTGATGACGGTAGCAAAGGGGGCCTTCCTAATGGGAACCATTTCTGGCACTAACAATGCTAAATCGGAAGAGGAAGAGCCACAGCGAAAAGTAACGCTACCTTCTTATCTGATGGGGCAGTATCCGATCACCAACATCCAGTATCACCAATTTGTGGATGACACCAATTGCCAAACGCCAGCCTACGTGGATGATTCGCGTTTTAATCAGCCACATTTCCCAGTCACCGGTATTAGTTGGTTGGAGACGGAAAATTTCCTGAATTGGCTGAACCAGTTAACCAAAGGAACCTACCGGTTACCAACCGAAGCAGAATGGGAAAAAGCTGCACGCGGTGATACTGGTCAACAGTATCCTTGGGCGGAGCTTGTTGACGATGCAATAATTTCTGAATGGGATCCGTCTAAAGGCAATTTTGGCAACACCAAACTAAAAAGATTGACTGCTGTTAATCAGTACCCATCCGGAATAAGTCCTTACGGTTGTTATAACATGGCGGGAAACTGTTATGAGTGGTGTTGGGATTGGTTTCATCCCCAAACCTATAAATATGCTCCCTCCCACGCCCCGAGAGGTGCCCGAGATGGGAATCGGAAGGTAATCCGCGGAGGATCATGGAATTCCAACGGGAAATTTAGCGGACGATGCGCCAATCGTGCTGCTCAACGACCACATTGTCGCCTTAACTATATTAGTTTCCGAATTGCTAGCGATCCAGTTTAAGGCCAGGGGAAAAATGGGGCTGGCACCCCCCAGACCCAACTAACTGCTGTCCAGACAACAGCCATGCTGAACTCGCCAAATATCAAGCCGAGGAAGAATGGGCGCAACCACAGATAACGACCGATTCCGCCATACTTCAGAATCGGCGTTTTAATCAACCACGCCACCAGAATAGGAAACCAGAAGACGATCAGCGACCAAGAAGCGGATAAAGCATAACCAAGCGGGTAAAACGGCCACCACCAATAAAGGGACCTCATCACAATCAATCCGGTAGTGACGCTGATGCCAACGGTAAAGAAAATTAGTGCCGTTAGGCTGGAGGTCGTCTGTAGTCCTTCTAGAGCTGAAGCATTATCTTGGAAAGCCCAGATGGGATTGGCACTGTAGACATAGGAATACATATAATTCCCCCCTTGTCTATAAGGTAACCAAAGATGGATTAACGCAGCGCAAATGAAGGCTAAAACAATTGAAAGCGAAATAACAACCAGTAGGAGCCGCCGATTGAGTTTAACACTCTGGCTAATCTTCAGACTATCCAGAAAAATAGTTAAGATCAATCCACGTTGATCACGGGTAAAAATAGCATCGAAAAAGGAAAGTGTCGTTAAACTGGACGGACCTAGCGTTTTTTTTGCTGCGAAAATCTGATAGATATCGATTGGTCGAAAAGAGGTTTCTGTCATCAGCATCCCAGCCTCAGCAGTACTTCTGGCCATCACGACTGCTACAACTCCAATGTAGACTACTACCTGGAGCAGTGCAAAGGCGGGATGTATCCCGGCATAGGTCATCCACAGAATTACACCCAGCAAGCTGAGGATCAGTCCCCACACCGCGATCGAATAGGGTAGCAGTTCGTCCTCACCTTTCGCTTCACTACTCGCATTTCGATGCAACCTTAGGGCAACACGAAACACCTGTTTCAAGTGAGGGAAACCGGTATAGACAAAATAGATCACTAGTACTATATAGGCCCCAACTATCTGATAGCCGATATGCAACCGAGTCGGATATAAAGGCATGTTGCTGAGCCGCAATCCGAAGAGGACGGCAATCACATCCTGTATCCGTGTTAGCAGAAAAAAGAACCATAGACTAAACAACAATTGCGTTGGTAACAGATAAAAAAAACCAATTCCAGCTAAGGACAGAAAAATCGGAGTATAAAAAATGCCGTTAAGCGGCCGTTCTCTCAGATAATCGTTGAGAATATATCTGAGTTGTAGATTGGGCACTTGTGGAAAAATGACGTGAAATCCATTGAGACTGAAGATCAGAGTTGGCAGAGCAAAACCTAACCACATTAGGCGGTTGCTGAGAAAACGGCGTTTCTGGTTGGCAAATTCCAATGGCAACTGTACCAACGGAAAGGATAATTTTTCGTTTTCGACCCACTGTTTTCTGATAATGGCTGCTAGACAAAGGAAAGCGAAAAAAATTAGAAAGACCACAATACTCCAAGCCAACAATGGAGACATCCACTCCCGCCACGGGATTGCATCGACTGTTCCTTCGTAGAAATCAATTACCGTTTTCTGCTCCGATTTCCGGTTGGGGTCAAAGGGAACTAGCCAATCCTTGACAAAAGGGAAAAAGAGATCCGCCCAGTTGTTGGACTGGTTGGCAAAATAGTTGACCGCCACTAGAGCAGGGATAAACTTTTCCATCAGCCCACGAGAAGAAATTGAAGAAGCAATCAGCATCATACAGTAAATCAGCATCAACTCACGTGAAGAAAGCTTCAATCGCCGACTCAAACGTGGTATTAAGCGGTTGATGATCACAATAAAAAAGAAGAGGCCGATTACAACTGGCGGGAACTGCAAAAACCCAATCTGAATATAGGAAATAACTAGTTCAGCATAGGAAACGATAAAACAAACCAGCACCAACAGACAGATACCGAGCAATAATGCTGGCAGAGAAATGCCCAAATTGAATCCCTTTCAATCCGAATTATAACTTGAAAACAAAAAAGCACCGTTTACTGCGCAGCGGGACTCTTACGGTATTAAGATTCTCTTTGTCATCAGATCAGTTGCTTATTCTCAGCTAACACTTGGTTAATCGGTACGGCATCATCAAGAACACTGTTTCAATAGTCAGACGGTTTTTTGTATGGATCATGATAGTGGACCTATCCCGATTTGATGATTCTCTAACTGATAGCTAACTTCTACCACTAAAATTTGATTAAGATCTTCAATTCATTCCGACCAATCTTTAATTGATCAATACCATCTATTGACGATATCTGATTCAAGTTATGAATTTCGGACTGATTTCCAGTTGGAGGATTGCAGAAATCTGCTTCCATGACTGGTGACTAAAACCAGTTCTGGCCCTTGATCTTATCTCCAAGCGAGAAGCACTTTTTGTTGTGGATACACGGCTGTAGTTTCGTGTTTCACTCCGATGGTCGAGGATTGTTCTTTCGACCGGTCAAGCTGGCAATTTCGACATAACAGAAGTAGGTAACCGCAATGTGCTTAACTAGATCGGTGTAAGTGTAACGAAAATCAACTTGGCAAGTAATGATTCTGGAACTAATATGCTGGTAATCAATGCTATCTTGGCGGCCACGAAAAATGTTCTAACCCAATAAAAAAACACAAAAATGATGAGAATCAAAAATTCTCGCATTTTCATCGAATTATACTTTTAGGCTATAAAGCGGAGACCTATCATCGCGCTGGCAATGCCCAATAACGTCCCGGCTAGAACATCTGTTGGATAGTGTACGCCAAGATATATACGGGAGAAACCGACAATTGTTGCCCATGTCAGCATCGGGAACATGATGATAGAATAGAAATTTCCGAGGACGATGGATACCATAAACGCACTAGCAGTATGACCGGAAGGGAAGCTAAATTGATCGGGAGGCTGAATTAAGAAGCTTATTCCTTCGATCTTTTCAAAAGGACGATCGCGTTTGACCTTTTTTTTGACCAAGAAGTAGAGACAAAGCTTTACCGTAAACGCACAAGCACCGCAAACAAAAATAATTTTCCATTCAGCAGGACGAAAAACCAGCAGTAATGACATAATTACAATGTACAAGTGGCCATCACCACTTCTGGAGATCCAGAACAAGGCATTGTTAACCAACCGCCCGCCATTCATGTTGAAGATTCGTATGAATAGATCCAGATCCCACTGTTGAAGCTGATGGATAACTGACTTTGTCAATTTGAGCCCTAATCCCCATATTTTGGCTGATCTAATAAAATGCTACCTAAATTATATCAAGAATCACTATCAGAGACAATCTAAAAAAACAGTCTTAGGTTTCAGAAAATTGTGGATCTAAGTTATAATAAAAAGAAGATAGGAAAAATAGAGATGCCTTTAAGCAGATGAAAGAATCAGACATAGACGTTCTCGTTGTCGGTGGTGGTGTAGGCGGGTCAGCAGCAGCCTTGGCTGTAACCACACTTGGTAAGCGAGCTATACTAACGGAGGAGACTGATTGGCTGGGAGGACAACTGACCACGCAGGCAGTTCCGCCGGACGAGCACCGCTGGATCGAGCACTTTGGTTGTACCCGCAGTTACCGTCAGTTTCGAAACTTGGTTCGCCAGTTTTACAAAGATCATTATCCCCTAACGTCAGTGGCACGATCCGACCCTCAACTTAATCCCGGTAAAGGAAATGTTTCACGATTATGCCATGAACCTAAAGTCGCTGTTGCTGTCTTAGATCAAATGATGGCCTACGCGATAGCCAGTGGAAAATTACAGATTAAACGTTATCTGAAACCTATATCTGTTGAGACACGCGGCGATTACATTTCAGCCGTGACCTTTCAACATACGCAGACTAACCTAACCCAAACATTTACATCAGATTACGTTTTGGATGCCACTGAACTGGGAGATCTCTTACCCATGTCGGAAACAGAATATGTTTCCGGTGCTGAATCTCATCAGGAAACAGGTGAACCGCATGCGCTGAAAGGTCACGCTGACCCAGAAGATATACAGGCCATCACCTGGTGCATGGCAATCAGCCATGATCAGGATGGAAGCCACACTATCAATCAACCCAATCAATATTCCCAATGGCGCGATTACGTCCCTCAACTTCATCCTGCCTGGTCTGGCAAAATGTTGAGCTGGTCCTACCCACGACCAACCACCCTCGAGCCCATTCAGCGGGTACTCCTGCCGGAAGAATCCGATGATCCGTGGGCCCCACTATGGACCTACCGGCGTCTAATCTGCCAAGACCATTACCCAACCGAAATCATGCCGCATGAGGTAACTTTGGTTAACTGGCCTCAGAATGACTACCTTGAAGGCAATATTATCGATAAAACGCCGGATCTAGTCGACATGTATCGGCATCAGGCACGGCAACTCTCGTTGAGTCTTCTCTACTGGATGCAGGTTGAAGCGCCACGACCAGATGGAGGCGTGGGTTACCCAGGGTTGTATCTACGCCCTGATATCACTGGCACTGATGATGGGCTAGCCAAAATGCCCTATATCCGCGAGTCTCGGCGAATTCGGGCCGAATTTACTGTAACGGAAAACCATGTTGGCACCGATGCCCGAAATGGTGCCTGCGCCGAGAAGTTTGACGATTCGGTTGGTATCGGATGTTACCGCATTGATCTACATCCCAGCACAAGCGGTCGAAATTATATTGATATCAGTTCCTTACCGTTTCAAATCCCCTTGGGCGCGATGATACCCATTCGGTTGGAAAATCTGATCCCAGCAAATAAAAATATCGGAACAACACACATTACAAATGGATGCTACCGACTCCATCCGGTTGAATGGAACATCGGTGAATCTGCCGGCATGTTGGCTGCGTTTTGCCTTGCCCACCAGTTGAAACCACGTCAGGTTCGCAACCAGCACAAATATTTGCGGTCATTTCAAAACCTGTTACGGTCTCACGGTGTTGAACTGGAGTGGCCACAGACCTCTTCGGTTTAAAGCTGTTATCGTCTCTTTCTTATATGACCAAGCAAACCCACCTTCAAATTCCTAAACACGTGATACTCCTGATCTTGTTTTTGGCTGCTTTATGGGGTGGTAACACGCCTGCCGTAAAATTTGGCCTGCAAGAATTTCAACCCATTGCTGCTGCCGCTATACGTTTCGCTCTGGGAATTGTGGTTATCATCAGTTGGGCTGTTATCAAAAGGATCCCATTAAGACCTAAGCAGGAAAACTATGGTCGTTTATTGCTACTAGGTACGGTTTTTGTAGCGCAGATCATCTCGTTTAACTGGGGAACCAAACTAACAGAGGTTGGACGAGCATCATTACTGCTCAATACCTATCCACTCTTTATCGCCCTTTTAGCTCATTTTTTTATTCAGCACGATCGGCTGACTGTCGTTAAGACTATTGGTCTACTGGTGGCATTTGCAGGTGTCTGTTTTATATTTTATGGTAAGCCAGGCACCAATTTAAGTACAGCGTATTTAGGTGATCTGATAATTCTTTTTAGCGGCTTTTTGCTAGCCATGATCCACATACTCCTGAAGCGCTTCATGTCACGAATGCACCAGTTTCAACTGCTTTTCGGGCAAATGGTGGTTGGTATCCCCGCCTATTTTGTTTTGAGTTGGTTTTTTGAGGGAGGAACAGCAGCTTATGGATTTTCCTATAGCTCGCTACTCGGGTTGGTATACCAAGGGATAGTGGTGGCTGGGTTCTGTTTTATCGTTTGGGTTTCTGTGCTGAAGCGTTACCCGCCGAGCCGCCTGTCATCACTCTTTTTTACCACGCCGCTCTGGAGTGTCCTTTTCGGATATTTCTTTTTCCATGAACCCATAACAATTTTGCTACTGGTGGGCGCAACTTTTGTTGCTGCTGGCGTTTATCTGGTCAATAGACCAGTTATGGAAGAACAAAACCCGAATTGAGATTGTATAAGTCGATTTTCTCAAACTGAGAAAATCGACTTATAATCTTGATAGTAGCTTTAAGAAGATCCGACTAGTTCAATTTGTACGTTGTCTGGGCCTTTGAAGAAAGCAAGCGGCAGTCCATTCGGCCTGGTATTTTCAAGTTCCGCCCCTTTTGTTTGTAAATCTTCTACGGCGGCATCAAGATCTTCAACCACAAATGCAAGCTGGTAGACACCCCAGCGCGGGCGCTCGCTGTTAGGTTCAACGTCCATATCACCAAATTTGGGTGATAGAAAGATGTTCTCTTCGCCAACTTTCATACGAACGATTGGTAGACCTCGAACTTCGGCTCGTTCTGTCACCGTCCCATCAAACATCTTTTGGTAGTAAGCTACAGCCGCTTCAACATCCTCACAACGAAGATGTATATGATGAAATGTGTATTCCATTATGTTCTCCTGTTTTCAACACCTTTAAGATGCTACTAATTTCTGGTAAACTCCTTCATAATAAAATTTTAACTTAAATTCAAGATTATAGTAAAAAAACTTTAGGTCCTTTACCTAATATTTAAAAGGGAACTGTCAGCAGTTTAACTCGAATTGGTGGAGCCAAGTTTGTTGTTATCTCTTCTGTCTTTGACTGACGCCTTAAGTTGAAACCAATAACTGCACCGGTCACAGATCCAGCATGAATTAACCAAGAATCACTCAGTTTGGTCAATTTTGTCGGCTCCAGAACTGACGTCGCCAACCATGTAGCTATTGAGGAACAAGCCAAAGCAGCTAAAAATGAGCCGGTTTGCTGATCCGTATTTCCAACCAGATAAACGGTTGTTGACGTAGTCAGTGCAGAAAAAGCTGTCAACGTCAGGCGATACATATTAGCACGATGCCAGAGAGAATGAGGATAGTATACGGAAGCGAAATTGGGAAACAGCGCGCCAACTGTCCATCCAGAAATGCTACCTAAAACACCAACTCCAATTTCGCTGATAATTCGACTGTTACTCAAGGTTAACTCCTCAGCATAAGACGTTTCATACCAGGATATATAAACTAGCATCAGTACGCCAAAGACCACGTTTTTTATGTTGTTCCTTGAAGACAAACTTCCCCCGAATAAGACAATTTTTCTCCTCCATTTAAGCGGCAGTATGTTACTCAGTTACACTTCATCAGACTCACTCGAATTATTCAAAGACACCTGTACAGTTGCACTCTCATCCTGTTCGGATTCGAAAGCCGATAGAAACACCCGTGTCGTGTCGTTGAGATTGCCGTAAAATTCTCGTATTTCCTGATCCGGATGATGGTACCAGAACTTAGATGGTATGACAGAACAGTTACTCAGAAACGGACGAGAACGGTGACCATAATATGCCTGCACAGTTTTACGTTCGTGTTTTGTAACCCGGACGGTTGCCGTATGGAGAACAGCAATATTAAACAATACCACTGTGCCAACCATCCCGTGGCAATCCACGGTACCGTTTCGATCTAGTTGACCTAACGTGCCAAGGATAGGTTCGCTAACTGATTCGGGAGAAAGCGAAAAGCAGTGCGTTTCCTGATTAACATCCGTTAGGTAAACCATCAGTTGCATATAGTCCATGCGGAGGGGATGCTCTTCCCAATGTGGCCGATCCCGATGAAAACTTTGGTTCGGTGTACCATTATATGGTGTCATATGACGGAGACAGAGTTCGGAAAAGCAGGTCGGCCCTCCCATCAGAAATTCAACTAAAGGCAGAATTTTAGCATGACGCAGAAGTTGATCGAACTCTGGTGAAGTAACAAGTGCATGACAGTTTCTAGTTTGGTATGTACCGAAAGGATGCCAGAAGTTAGGACTACCCCATTTCTGTCGATCTCGATCAAAAAGGTCAACATAATACTCTACTTCGTCAGGCGTTAGCACATTCTCAAGAATTACGAACCCATTATTCTGAAAATGGGTTAGAATTCCCTGAGTATTAGCAGCTTCGTCAATGAACGAAAAAGTGGTGACAGACATCTATGTTGCCTTGTTGGAGTTTTCTTAACATTCTATGAACCCACATAGTTCATCAATCAGTATTGGTCAGCACCTAATTATGTAATCTGGACGATCATGGAGGTATCATACGACAATTCCGGAGCCACAAGTCGTGTTTTTCGATTGGCATAGTGAAACGCCGCCGCACGACGCCATGTGTTGCTTCGGTTAGCTGAAGATTTGTGGAATATGTTTCCGTGATGAAAAGAAACACCTCCACTCGGTACCGGAGCAGGTGTCATCGGATATTCTGATGCAATATCCAGTGGAACCTGTAAATTGAACGGTTCACCTTCCGGTGCGATGTGGGGATAGACTGGTTCTTTATGCGTTTTCTCACTAAAGAAAAGACAACCGTTATCTATGGTTGACTCATCCAGTGCAATCCATGCCGTTACCATACCATCGGGATCATCTGGTCCGAAATAGAAATTATCTTGATGAATGCATTTAGGCGCGCTCCCCAGAGGAGGTTTACAGAAGATTTGACTAAAATAGATACAGACCCCTTGGCCAATTAATTGTTCAACATAATTTACCAGAGTTTGATTGCTGGCCATTTTTCGAAATATTTTTCGTTCATAAACAGGATTATCAAGTTTCCTGAGGAACTGACCAGTCAAGTCCTTTTCGAGAAAATAGTTCTTATTATCTTCATCGAGTTGTGCTAGAAACTGCCGGCTCCATTTTTCGATATCCTGTATCGCACCATCTATCATTTGGGCGTCAAAGACACCACCCACAGTCAAGTGTCCTTTTTGCCAATATTCAGTGGTTTGTTGCTCAGAAAGTTCAGGTAAATTACCGTTCATCGTATAACATTTTTTTTAATTCTGTTGTGGCTCTATTAAGAAATGCATACTATGGTATTTGGCTATAGGTACAAATTAAATTCCTAAGAGGTTGTCTTTTTGACTTCTACACCGACTATATCCTCTAGAACCTTAATTATAGTCCAATTGTCCTCATCAGGGTTGACTATTCTTCCAACCTGAAACAGTTCGTGAGCAACACTGGTGGTAAACAGGGGAACGCCACAATCCTTTGCCATATTTCTAGCAATTCCCAGATCTTTATCCATCGTGCTAATGTGACTCTGTCCTGTGAAATTCCGGTCCATTATATTTTTTGTTGTGTCCCGAAAAAGAAAGCTGCCGACCACACTAGTACTGATAACTTGATGTAAGATTTCCGGTTTCACCCCAGCTTTTACACCCAAAACAAGCGCTTCAAAGATACCTGCATATGTAACTCCTGTCAGCACCGACAAGGTGGCTTTGACAGTTTGTCCCATCCCTATCTCTTCACCCACGTGATAAATATTCTGACCCACAGCCTCCAGCACGTGCATACACCGGTCAAGAACATCTTTGCTGGCAGCTGCCATTAGGGTTAACGTACCAGCTGCAGCACCTGGCGCACCACCACTCACCGGAGAATCTATAAAGTGAATACCTTGATCTCCAGCAGCATTACCTATTTCAATTATTTCAGAACGCATGATGGTAGCCGTACAAATTATGGTAGTGCCAGGCTTCATCCCTGCTAGTAATCCATGATTGCCCAAAACAACCTCTTTGGCTTGCTGGCCATTGAGCACCATGATAAATACAACATCTGACGTTTCTCCCACTTCACAGGGGGATTTCGCAACCTGCGCGCTCAAGTCTGCCAGTTCCATCAAGGCTTCTTCTTTGATATCATAGACTGTCAACTGGTATCCTGCATTCAGGATGTTTTTTGACATCCTCAGCCCCATGTTGCCAATTCCGATAAAACCGACTCTGTCCATTGACAAACTCCCTATAGTTTTTAGATCTAAGTTTAGTTTTGACTTAAGAATCTATAATTTTATCAATATGCACTCTCTTTTGATGTTAATGGACACCATCGAGACTTAAGCAAAGATTGAATCAGCACTTCTCTGGCTTCTGGTGTGCCGATTCGTCGTAATGCATGAACCGCATCACCACGGACATATCGATTGTTGTCGCCAAGAACCGTTTGAAGGACACTGACTGCCTGATAGGCGTATGGTCCCAAACGAGCTAGGGCTAATACGCCATTGCGACGAACTCTCTCGTTTTCATCCTGCAATGACAATGCTAAATCCGGAACAGCCGTCGAGTCTTTTTGACTGGTTGTTCCCAGTGCTTCCGCGGCTAATTGTCGAACTCGCTCGGATTTGTCTTGCAAAGCTTGGATCAACGACGGAACAGCTGCCCGCGCGGAGGTGCCGATATTACCGAGAGTTTCTGCCGCACCTGCTCTGACCCACCAATCTTGGTGTTGGGTTGCTGTTATCAACGCGTTAACTGCAGGTTCTCCAACCGCACTTAGAGCGCAAAAGGCGTATCGGCGGATATCTTCAGATTCATCTTCCAACTGTTTTACCAAAGCAGGAACAGCTTTTGCCCCAAATTTACTTATCGTATAAGCTGTGTCGATGCATTTAGGCTCCGAATCCTGCCTTAATCCTTCTATCAACTCCAAAATTGTGGTGGAGTCCAGCATTGTCGTGGAAGAAGGATAATGATCGTTACCGTTTGTCTGCCCACAGTGCCATTTCCAGACCTGCTGAAACATTTTTACATCGTTGTCGACAATTGCCGACGGTATACCGCCGGACGTCCATTCCGTATCCTGACTGTTCCATGAAGGGACTTCCGGTTCGGACATTCGGGAGAAAAGGAACTTCATCATGTAACGCTTTTTAGAACTATGGTTGGGCATAGCCCTATGCCACAAATCGTAGTTGGTAATTGTGACGGTGCCTGCCACACCACAGAGTGGGACCTCATTATCATCATCAATACTGTCCCTGTTACCGTAGTAATGACTTTTCGGAATAATACCTGTTGGTCCTAATTCTTCGGGTGTTTCTTGTGGATAGTATAATGCCAGAAGCCACCGTGTATAATGCGACCACCGTTTGCCACCATCTTGATGCAAGTTCTGACCGTTACTGTTCGGTGGATTATAATGACAATGACGATGTGGCTGCAGATAATAGTCTTGGCCCAGAACACTGGTTAACGCACCACTGACCCTCCTATCATCAAACACTTCCTGAATCATAGGAATCCTCGGCAACAGATTATTACCAGGATTTCCTTCCTTTTCAAACACATTTTCTGTCTGCTGAAAAACCAACTCATGAAATTCTGCTGGCAGGTCGGTCTGAACAGTAACATATCCGTCCCGAATGAAATTTTTCATCTGTTGATCACTAAGAAGATATTCTTTTTGATCCATACGTTACTCCTTGAAATTGATCTGACTTTATTTCTGTTTGTTTTACCAATATCCGTGTCCGACTGCGATCTGCGCTACCAAGATCCCGCACCTAACAATTTTTTTCCCAATGATGTCAATTCGGCGGTCTTTCCGTGTTTATGTTCCCATTCCCGGGGATCTCCAGGCCAGCCTGATATCGGTCGCCGTTCCTGCCAAGCCTGAATTCGTTGATGACGTGAATCTTGGTTGTCTTCCTTGGCTGGAGACATGGTGATATACTGTGCCAAACGGGGTTTTTGCGACCTATTGTATCCATTTCCATGTGCTAGTAACCTATGCCAGATCAACAAATCCCCCGCCTTGCCAGCAATCGGTTTCACTTCCAAACCTGTCAGATCAGGACTATGAGAATTCCTATCAGCAGGTTGTGTTTTTACCCAGTTGTAAAATTGTTTATGGAAACCCGGTATACACTGGAAACCACCTTGATTTTCTGCTGTGTCAGTTAAGTACAGGACACCCTGCACACCAAATGCAATTGGTGTTTCTGACGTGTCTACGTCCCAGTGGATCATACCCCGATTATCCCATTCCGGTTTATCAGGCCGAGTGGGTGGTTTCATGTTCGCCCTATCCAATGAAACCCAAAGTCTATCTGTTCCCCATATTTCTGAAAATGCTTGATGCACTTTTGGATATTGGCGGTTGTCCCATAGTGCTTGATGCTGGTAAATTTCCACCATGCCGGCTTGAGAAATCGGGGAATCATGCCTACCTCTTGCTCTGGGTAGGTACTTATACCAATCCTCAGAATTATGTGGATCTACACCCAAGAACTCCCAGATTGCATTAACGGCAACTTCCAAATTCTCATCTGGAACCGCGTTGTGTACTATCACATACCCGTTTTCTTCCCAGAAGGCCAGATCCTTCCGGCTTAGAACCACTGGCATAACACGCCCCTCCTTTTTAACCCATAATAAGGTCAGTTTGCCAAACTGCGTTGATGATGCAATCGACACAAAACAGACTAAAGTCAACAACAATCTAATAATATCATAGATGAAACCAATGGTCTACTTCCACAATACAGATAATACTGTCGTATGAAGCATTGGCAATATAATCTACCTGATCTACAGGTCCATCATACATGTAGATGTTTGAAACCCGTACTTCGTAATGGAGAAATCATTGCAAATTCATAGTTCAGATAAAGTATAGTGTTTCAATTAGAAACAGTGAACCACAACCGGTTCTGCATCCAGCCCAGCTAGCTTCGCTCGCTGTTAGTCAGGTCAATTAGAAATCGAGTGAGATGATAACATTTTTGATGCTATCGACACCTGCAGGTTAGTGATGTCAATCCCTTTGTCCCTGTAAGGAATATCTTAACCCCACTATTTCAACCTACCGTCAATGCGTAAGTCCCAGCTTATCTAGTTTAACGAAAAGAAAGTTTTTTCCATTGACCTTACTCACTCGAGGTGACAAAATTATAGAATATCTATTGTCTTAATATTATATTGATCTTAAATTTAAGGGGAAAAATCATGGTGCCTCTCGACTATGGACGTTCATTTTTAATTGGCAACGGGCCGGGAAACGAGGTTCGGTTCTGGGTTGAGTCTCGAACCCGTATTATCGATGAAGAAACGAGTGAGCACAAAGATTACATTCAGGCGGGATCCTGCAAAAGCGAAAATACCTTTGCCGAGAAAAATCTGTTTCATCAGGACAACTACGATTTTCTGCCTATTTTCGGGCCTGACGACGGCATTATTTTTCGGCGGAAAGCACACCTAACCGCTGAATATAAAAGCTGTCTGCCAGTTAAAGAAATGTGGAACGGGCAAAAATACCATTTGATTGAAGGACAGAAAACCGAAGAATTGACCAGCAACCAAACTATTCGTGAAGCCACATACAGATTTGATCCCATCGTTTCCCAAACAGAAATCTGGAATCAGGAGACAAAATTACGGGCTATCATCGAATGTCCGGTTAAGACCCTCAATACCAATCAGGAAAGTAATTTTTATCAAATTGATACCGGGCCGATCGCTTTGCCTGACCTGAGTAAACGTTACCCGAGATATGTAGATAGTATACAGTTGGCCTTTGTGGCTTTCAATGTTCCAGACTTTGCTGATTTCGTGATTGAAAGTTCCACCCCAGTCGGTGAAGATAAAACGACACAGGTTCTTCATTACTCCAAGTTATTAACACTGCCTTCTGAGAATCGACTCTATGCCATTAGTGTTTGAACCAAGAGGTCCATTTACTGTAAATATAGTTGAAGTGGTTCTGGTCCTGTCCTATAATAATTCTACTCAAACTGGTAAACAGAAAGGATTAAGTCAATGAAAGTTGAGCCAGGTGTCATGATACAGTTAGGTTATGGTAAATACTTCCGTTCGGAATCGATTATGGGTTTAGAACCGATTGAAGAAGAACGTGGTCCGGGGAAACGAACCAACGTGTATATTGAAGGATTTAGTAACCCGATAGTCGCTTCCAGAGGAGAAGGTGCTATTTTGCATGATCTGACTCGGAGCCCGGATGAGATCATCCAAATACGGGAACACACGGAACTGTTAAAGGATCTCTTGGACAGCATATCCGGTATTCCCCCAATGCTCCGCTCAATTATCCGGGATCAAGGGAATTGGGATTTAGATCGTCTTGAACGGCATGTGCGAGAAATTTTAGAAACCGAATTGGATCCCGAAGATAACAATCAGCAACTGTTATTAAGCGTCTAGAAAATGGATAAAAAGGGTGGAACGGTTGTATAAGGCCAAAAAACTTGTGGGATATTAACGGAGAGTAAAGAATTATAATCAGGACATACAACATTTTACAGCCTTTTTTACTCAGCTCTTGCTCCCTTTATCCGAGATTATAAGGCAAAATTATCCGGTAGAGATTTATAGTTTTCCCAAGGGATTTAATAGCCGGTTGCCTATATATGTTAATGAATACCTGCCAACTTGAATACTGAGAAACAAATATGAGTTCATTAGATCAATACCTCTATGATTCTTTAACTTGGCCGGAGATCAATGAAGCTATCAAAGCTAAGAAAGTGATACTTCTACCTATAGGCAGTACCGAACAGCACGGCCACCATCTTCCACTTGACGTGGATAATTTTCTGGCACGTAGTGTGTGCCTCGAAACAGCTAAGCAAGCTCCTCGGGAAATACTTGTGATGCCAACGATTCCTTATGGTTATAATGAACACGCCCTCGATTTTCCTGGGACCATCCATGTCCATTACGATCATTTCATCGAGTACTGCCTTGATATCTGCAAAAGCGTGGCTCACGCAGGATTTGATCGTATTCTGATTGTCGACGGTCACGGTTCCAACGAGCATTTATGCGAATTTATTGCCCGACGAGCGACGCTTGAAACAGATGCACTGTTTGCTTCCACTATGTGGACCAATCTTGTGGTTGAGGTGTTCGAAGAGATTCGGGAATCAGGTGCTGGTGGCGCGGCACACGCCTGTGAGTTAGAAACCTCCGCCTATCTCTATCTAGACGAATCTCGAGTTCAAATGGAAAAAGCTGTTGATCATTACGGAGGAGCCGCGGGTAAGGAAGGATCGACTTTTACTTCCGTTGATTTGACAAAAGGTTGGGGACCAGTTAAAGTTGTGCAATGGACTAGCGGCGCGACCCCACATGGTGTTTCCGGTGCTGCCACCCTTGCTACTAAGGATAAAGGCAAAAGTATTATCGAAACAGCAGCTGACAATCTTCTGGGTTTCATTCGTGAGTTCCGCACCACAGAAAAGGCCAAGCGAACAGATCATCGTGTTGTTAAACCTAAATTGCCAACGCTTCCCAGCGTTGATTAGAACTATTATTAATTTTGACAGCGAGTCGAACAGACAACAGATTCTATCGGATTGAACGCAAGGGATCAAAATGAATACGCAACTGCGCGGCTATACGATTCCAACTATTGATTTGTCTGCTGAGATAGATCGTCAGGTCATTATTGATCAAATACCCGGTCAGTATCTGGGGCATCCAAGTACTATCTTAATGCCCGACAACAGGACAATATTCCTTGTTTATCCACTGGGTCATGGAAGCCCCTCAACAGTGTTGCGAAAAAGCACAGATACTAGGGATTACCTGGTCAGATCGTCTACCAGTACCGGATAACTGGGCTGAAACCAAAAACTGCCCGTATCTCCATCGACTGATTGCCTCAAATGGCGGGGAACAACTCATTATTCTTTCATCAGGTGATGGAATCATGAGTCAGGCAGTGTCCTTGGACGGTGGCCAGACATGGTCGCCTTTTCAAACGAACGGCTTACGCTGCCACGATGCCGCCAACAAGATTGTTCCTATTTCCGGTAATCGGCATCTGGTATTGTATAATCAAATTTATGGAACATCATCTCAGACCCATATCTGGATTTGGCAAGCAGTTTCCTCTGATGGTGGGTTGACATGGGATCAGGAACGATTGGTTCTTGATCCACGCGAAACAGAATTGGATGGTGCCGCACCTGACGAACCGTCGATTATTCGTTCTCCGAACGGCAAACAAATCCTCTGCTTGATGCGTGAAAATGCTCGAAAGTTCAATTCCCTGATGATGGTCACTGATGACGAAAGGGAAACTTGGTCAGATCCGGTTGAACTGCCGGGCTCACTGACTGGTGACAGGCATATGCCACAATATACGGACGATGGCAGACTGGTTATCACCTTCCGTGACATGGCACATCAAAGTTCGACACAAGGCGATTTCGTAGCTTGGGTTGGAGAGTACAATGATATTGTTAATGGACATGAAGGTCAATACCGAGTTCGTCTTCTAGATAACAAAAGTGCCCCTGGAGATACCGGCTATTCCGGATTGGAACTGCTACCTAACGGTACATTTGTGGCAACAACCTATTGTGTGATTGAAGTGGGGCAAAGTCCTCTGGTCATTTCTACTCGATTTTGTCTATCAGAGATTGATGATAGAGCAATATCAACGGACAATTCATTAATGGAGTAGGAAATAGGAATTTAGAATTTAAATAATATTTCTGTAGAAAGGATTAAGTATTATGTTGCTTTTTAGATTTGGAGAAAAAGATCAGGAAAAACCAGGAGTGGTAATTGGTGAGGCAAAAAAAGACTGCTCAGGCCATTTCACAGATTGGAATCGAGAATTTTTCAACAACAATGGGCTGGAAGCATTAAAATCTCTTGTGGCTGACAAAGGAGAAGATCTACCAGATGTACCTGATGGGACTAGGTATGGTTCCTGTGTTGCTCGTCCCGGCACTTTAATGTGTATTGGATTGAACTATTCTGATCATGCCGAAGAGTCTGGAATGGAGCCACCTTCCGAACCCGTGATTTTTCAAAAGGTATCGAATGCGGTAATTGGACCTTACGATGATGTTATTATTCCTAAAGGCAGCCGAAAAACGGATTGGGAAGTGGAACTTGGAGTTGTTATTGGTCGGGACGCATTGTACCTTGATTCAATAGAGGAGGCTGAAGACTATATTGCCGGATACTGTGTCTCGCAAGACGTTTCAGAGAGAGAATTTCAACTGGAACGTGAAGGTCAGTGGACCAAAGGAAAATCATGTCCAACTTTTAACCCGCTTGGACCTTACTTGTATCCGGCATCCGACATTGGAGATGCTAATAATTTGACCATGGAACTGAAGGTAAATGAGGAAATCAAACAAAACGGCAACACGAAAAATATGATCTTTAATCCCAGTTTTCTTGTCCACTATCTCTCTCAATTCATGTTATTGGAAGCGGGTGATGTTTTATCGACAGGAACACCTGCTGGAGTGGGAGCGGGCATGAACCCACCTCAGTTTTTAAGAGATGGCGATGTGGTTGAGTTGTCAATTGAAAAGCTGGGAACCCAGAAACAAACCTTTAGAGCCTATTAGGCCAATTGATTAAGGTGGCAGAAACCGTATTATACTTCCCACTGTTTCCGCATCTTTTCCATGGGGATTGTTTCCCCTTTCATCCATGCGTAATGCGCTTTAGGATCTTTGCCAATCCACCGTTCGTCAACCGGTTCATCGGCACGTTGGTAACGCGTGTCGGTGCTTAACCGGAAACGATTAGTCGTATTGTCCAAAGATGCGTGCATAGTGAACATGCTGAAAATCAGTACATCCCCCATCTCAAAAGAGCTGGTTTGCCACTGTCCACCGTGGTCCTTAACCAATTCAATGGGATTGCTTGAAAACCAACCTGTAACATGATCACGATCAACATCCATTTGGCCGTAAGTTTCCTTCATACGTTCAAAACGGTGTGAACCGACAAGAATAGCCAAAGGACCCATTTCCAGGGGGATATCCCCGATAGGCGTCCAACAAGTTAACACATTCTGAGTACCACGGCCCATATAGACGATGTCGTAGTGGGCCCCAGTGAAGCTTCCTGGACCAACAACGCGTAACCATTTGTAGTCATAAGTCATCACTTCCGCATCAAAGTAATGTTGGTAAAACCCCATGATTTCTCTAGATTCTACCAGGTTCAAAAAGGCGGGATGGTGTGTTATCGACTTGTTTCCTCCCATGAACATCCCACGCTTGCCATCAGCCGCTACGCCCTCTAATAAGGGATAGGAACTATCAATTTGCTGATTCTGGTGTAATTTTTCTAGCAGGAATTGCCGGGTAGCTTGCACGTTTTGGATATCGTGCAGTCTTCTGATAAGGATATAACCATCTTCTTCCATCCTTTGATGTAGGGCCTGACGGTCTTCCAGTAATTCATTACTGTCTCTCAACGAACAGAGGTATTTTCCCTCAAATTCCATTTGGATATTATTCATAGTAAAAGTCATTGGCAACGGTCCTCAACACTTAAAATAGGATTGTATATGAACTAGGGTATTTTTTGATTAGAGTCCTATTGATCAATCGAAATTATTGACCTTGATCAGTTTTCTAACACCAGAGTTTCAACTCCATGGAGGAGGATCTCCAACCGGTATGGGAGCAGGAAATCGGCTCTTAACTTCAACGGGAACACCCTTATCAGCAGCTTCAAAGACACGTTCACAAATCTCCAGCACGTGCCTGGCATGTTTGCCTGAACAGCGAACCGGCCGGTCATGCCGAATGGCGTCGGCGAAATCAGACGGCCCTTTCCCCCAATCTAAGCCAGTATACGCCTCCTTTGGAGAATCCTCGCTCTCCCAACCACTTGTTGGAGTAGATTTTCGTATCCCGCGACCGTCATCGTGAGCTTGGATGGAAAAGCAACCTTTCGTCCCATGAATTTCATAGGCTGGCAATTCCGACCTTGCTGTCCAACTGTGATACAGTAAACCGTAAGCACCACTTTCAAATTCCAACAGGCCGATACCGTGGTCTTTTTCGGTAACCCGATACTTGTTGCCAGCTCGACTGCCTGCATGCAACATGCGTTCAGGGATAGTAATTCGGGCTAGACCGTAGACTTGTTTTACCGGACCGATCATAGTTGTCATAGCTGTCAATGGATAAGGGGCTACATCTTTGAAAGGTCCGACACCTTCCATCATGAATAGATCTGCATTGGGATGCCAATATTCCAGAGGTCCACCGAAATTCCCCATGGCCGACACCACCTCTCCTATCTCATCATCGCGGATTCTTTCCCAAACACTTTGCTGGACGTATCCAAGCATAGCCACTGGAGCACAAGCGAATTTTACTCCCATTTGATCGGCTGTCTCTACCATTTCATCCGCTTCCTCCACCCGTAACGCAACTGGCTTTTCCGAATAGACGTGTTTTCCCGCCTTCAGTCCGGCTAAAGATACCGGATAATGACCGGTATGAATCGTAAGATTAATGATGGCTTCAACATTGGGATCGTTCAGAACTTCGTCGAGCGATTGATAAACTTTACCACCACCTTTTCCTGCCAATAACTCGGCTCGATCGATATCTTGATCATAATAGCCAACGAGCTCAATTTTGTGTGGATAAGCTTGGCATCGAGGTTGGTATCCGCCTTCGGCAATCATTCCACAACCAACAATTACTATTTTAACTGGATTGAAGTTAGACATGAAACTTAGCTATCCCCTTATAATTGATAAATTAAAGAATAAAGCAGATTTTTGAAATATACTAACTCAAGTTGCGACCTAAAATAGCAGACAGTTCAAAAACCAAGTTTTTTGAAGCCACATCCACGATAACGAATAGAATCCGACGTTTTTTCCAGATTCCCCGAGTTCCCCTGGTAAAATCTCGGTTTCTTTAGGGAGGTAGCAACTTGGGTTATACTATGGAATTTCGAAAAAAGAGATGCAGAAAATTTATCCTTAATGACGAAGATTATAACAGTTTTTCGGGTTGATTTATAGACCAAACCAAATTATCTGAATCATCAATTCGAAAAATGCTTCTAGCGTTTCTGCCTAGATGTTATCCTAATTTGATGGAATTGAAGTAAGTATAGTGAGCGGTGAAATCTTTCAATTATCGAGTTTTTGCAAATGACTAGCGAGATAATCATTGCATGTTTATTTTTAGTTACTAAAATAACTACTAATTAACATAAAGAAATGGGAACACAATTTTTTTCACCGCGGCAATGAGTTATTCAATTGCAAATGAGGTAGAATAATGTCAAAGATAGCATCTCGATTTTTAACTGCTGAAAGCAGTGTTAATCAACTTTTAAGCCAACCTTCTGCTCTAAGTTTTGGAGGAACATCTGAAGAAGAACATCGGATTTGGCGAAAGGCGTTCCGACGCAAGTTGATCAAAAACCTTGGACCTAAACCTGAGCCTGTCCCACAAGAAGTTGAAATTCTGGAACATACGCAGATGGATGGGTACGTTCGTGAAAAAATTATCTTTAATCCCGATCCATTTTCCTCCATTCCCGCCTATGTTCTTACTCCTGACAAAGCGAGCCGAAAGAATAAGCATCCAGCAGTGCTCTGCTCGCATGGACACGGCATGGGTAAAGATCCCCTTGTTGGGCTGAAGGAAGATTACCAAAAACAATTCGCAGTCGAGTTAACACGGAATGGTTTCATTACCATATCCCCTGATTGGCGCTGTTTTGGCGAACGCAGAGACCGAGACGAGTGGGTCCGTCGTTCTGGTCGAGATGGTTGTAACGTGGCTTATTTCGCCTTTGGTTATTTTGGGTATCAGTTGCTACAACTTGATATTTGTGACGCCCAACAGTGTCTAGACTATTTACAATCTCGAGCCGATGTTGACAAGAAACGTATCGGCTGCATGGGATGTTCATTCGGTGGAACAATGACAACATATGTTTCCGCTGTAGATCAACGGATAAAAGCGGCTGTAATTGTTTGTTATCTGAGTACATTGGACGACGCGCTAGGTGATCGAGGTCGTGGAAACACCTGCGGTTCCCAGTTTATGTTTGGGTTGAGGCAATTTGGCAAAATAGCTGATGTTGCCGGCCTAATTGCTCCCCGTTCCTGCATGGTGCAAATTGCTTCTAATGATACTTGTTTTATCGATACCGATGCCAAGAAAGCATTTAATCACCTTGAACAAATTTACAGTGCTTCAGGTCACCCTTCAAAACTGGAGCTTGATTACTTTGAAGGCGAGCACGAAATCGACCTTGTACCTGCAATCAAGTTTTTTGAGGAACATCTGCAATAGGATCGGCTGTGATTTACAATCATAGAGATATGTCATCGTATTTGATTAGTTATTGATGAAAGGAATCAGAAGCTTTGCAATGATTTTATTTTGCTGATGGATATGTCTATGGAGTAGGCTGACTACGGCCAAAACCGGTAAATTGATTCACCGTCCCAAACAGCGGTGAGAGCCCAAACTCCGCCAACTGCCATTTCCCCTAAGATGATACCGAGGAAAAATGGAATTATACGCCGATATCCAGATAGCCCCATCCATTTGAGTACAAACCATTTTGTGATAGAGCTAATTAACAAACATGTCCAGATGCTGAGTGTTGCCCAATCACTAATCATGGCGTACCCGAGTGGATGGAACTGCCACCAAATGAAACGCCTTCTCATAAAGGCTAAAAAAGTCGCAAAACAAAATCCGACACCAATGAAAGTCAACCCCAGATAATCGGAAGGTAAGCGCTGATAGAGACGTTGCTGTAGTTGTTGGAAAGCCACACCGCCATAAAAATTGGTGTGCCGGTTGAATCGAAACGACTGTGCGCCTTCTTTGTATATGACATACAACCACAGCCAAAAAAAACTGAGAGTACCAACAACTGTAGCTGTCATAATGGCTATTGGCAGTTTGCTTCGCTTTGTCTGTGTATGATCAGCGAATTTGAATCCCTCAAGTTGATGCGGCATTGGATGGCTTGCCCAATCGAAATTGAACCAGCGATAGATGGCGAATATCGTTGAACTCCTTGGATCAATTTTGGCTGATCCGACAGTAGAAAGCAAAACGAAATAGGGTGTAGCATGCCACAGACTATGTGCAGGAAATCCCAACTCAGCCCGTAATCGTGTTACTGATACCGAAAGAGCAAAGTAAATTGCAAACAGCAGACAGACCAACCATAACGCCATTCCTGCTTTCACAGAGAAGAAAACAAGAAAAATTAATCCGCCAATCGCTCCCCACCATGCAGTACGATATGACATCGGTTCCGTACTGTCATCAATCCTTGATTGTCCAAGGGCTTTCAAAACTATTTGGTGAAGGTGTTGTCTCGAACTCCACATGGCAAACACGCAAATGCTAAGAAAGGCTCCGAACGCTTGTTCGTCGTAGAAAGGCACGCGCGGACGCGACTGCCAGCCTATCATGGTGGTAAAGATAAGTGTGATTTTACTGACAACGAAGAAAAACCAGCATGAAAAAGATAAATCCAATGGCATCAGAAATCCAAGACCAATCATAAATGGGTAAAAAGATACTGTAATGTAACCATAACTTTTAAGGGCGTTCCATGGGGGTTCAGTCAATAGATAATTGATGTTGCGTCGCTTAGTTGGAATATCCGGGATGACCGGAAAAATCGCGTGCAACCCATTGATCATTGTGATAGTTGCCGCTATTAGAAATCCGATCCAAAACAGTCGGTTTCGGAATATTGGATTATTTGGGGCCACCATTTCCCGTGGCAATTCAATAACAGGGTAAGCAAGTCTTTCACTTTGAGTCCATTGAACTCTAATGATGACGTTGATACATAACATCACCCACACCAAGGCAGTTAAAAAAGTGGACCAGCAAACGATCGGAAGTAACCAAGCCCTGATATGAGTTGCTACATGGAAACTTGAACTTCCTTCATAATAACCACGTAAGATCCGAATATCGCTGATTGTCAGCCAATCCGGAAGATATCTAAAAAATAAAGATCCCCATTCATTTTCAGCTGTTGCGTACCAAGAAGGATGCCCGATAATAGGAATCAACTCGGTAAGCAGGTGGTTACAGGTTAGTGCGGTCGAGCAGGATAACATAACGTAGATTATGCACATTTCAGATGGGCTGAGAACTGACTGCAATCGAAATTTTCGCCACAAGCCGTTTACAATTATGAGTATTAGGAGAAACAAAATCACATTGTAAAACGGAACCGCAAAGGTTGGGCTGACCCGCATCAACAATATTCCAAAACTGTTAATTGGAATAAGTATTAATCCAATCAGGATTGGTTTCCAAGTAATCGGGGGAAATTGCCGATCTTCAGAATCTGTTTGGCTTTTAGAGTGCTGCCATGTTGAAATAGAACGCATTACACCTGTTTATCATCAAACTCTTAACATATTCTTCGATAGTAATGGCACCGTATATTTTGAATGGAACACGTATTACCAATTGATCAAACGACTATTGTTCCGGATAAATCCTGCCTTAGTTTAGAAAACCAATTAACTTTATCTATCTAGGGAACACAGTGGTGAAACAGAATAATTTATAAATACCTAAATGTGACCACCATTTAATCTGATCTTTAGATAGTGCCACTTTTCCAAGCAGATTCATGGAAATATTTTGGTGACTAAAACACGCCGAATATGTTTCTGATAATTTATGGTTGACCAAGGTAATATAACCAGAAACATATAAAAATTGAAGCGATCATTTATCCAGCTACCGGTGCCAATAGAATTTGGTGATAGGAAATAAAGACCTGCTACAACCAAAAACATTAACAGAAATACATCTTTCGGATGATATAAGTTTTCTTGGTTTAATCTTGTCATACTAGATGATCAGCCAAAACATCCTCCCGAAAAGTAAGGATCATCCGATAACAACAATCATGTGAGTATCAGTAAAATAGACGATAGATCTAATCTGAAAAAAATATGTCCATTTGGAGTGCCAACTCCAATTCCCACGAGGCAGTCCTCTGGTACTTGTTAGCAAATAGACAAACATCACTAGGTAAGCAGAAGTCACGGTCAAAGCGAATCGGACAGCAGACTTCGGTTGTTTGATAAAGTATGGTACTGATAAAAATCCAGCACAATATCAACAAAGCAAAAGAAAAAATATGACAGAAACAGATAATGGCGAACAGAAGATATAATATTATTATTCTGTTCAAAGACAGCTGGCTCCGATGTCTCCAACCATATCCCAGTACGAGGAAACAAAAGGGTACACTCATCAAGAAACCGTAGAATCCCATGTAGAGCAGATAGTTGTGACAGAAAACGAAGGATGCCCACGCCGATATGTTGTGTCCGCAATTGACTGATTGTGATAGGTATAAAACCGAGATAATAAATAATCCGATGATGAGAGTAAAAACCATTTTTTTGGCTAGTAACGGTGCCTGAGATCCCCAGTTTGGAAACGGTCGAATGTTGAGACGGCAGTTTTTTCTGATCGTCTGGTTTTCTGGATTGTAAGAGTTCTTTACCACATAAGCGCTATGCAGATGTTCCGGGCCATCTAGTGACGGGAAGTACTGAAACAACCAGACAGGAAGCATACATGAAACGAATAATAAAGATGTAATCACATGTCTTATTTCAAGTGATTAATCTTCCTACCTAAAAAATACCGATCTTAATAAAAATCTCTGATCCTTCCCAGACTTTGATAGAAATGGGGGTGATGAAATGCGGTTGCCTAATAATCTTCGTATAGTTTAGAGCTTTTTAGTTTAATGGATATAGATGTGTCTTTCAAATTTTTGCAGAAAAACCTATGTGTTCTGTAGATTCCAACTCGACATAATTTGGATGAATGAGCAGAAATGATATTTTAGGTTTCCAGCTATGGTCGAACTATAAAATTGGTTTAAAATTTTCTTATAAATTGATAGAAACTAAAGAATGACTTACATACATCATATTCTTTAAAATATTGTTGGGTATAATCAGCAACCGCCTGCATAAAAATTTTCATCAGTATTTTTTCTTAACAGTTGCATTTTCAGATTACCTATGCTATAATTTGCGGAAGTTGCAGCAAATGTGAGGATTGAAAGGAATTAAGAATGTCAGAAGGAGTCGGCGCTGTTGGCATGGGAGTCTCTGCCGTGATGACTGCCGGCGCAGCCTCAGCAACTTCAGCTTCAACAAGTGTTACAGGCTCAGTAACTACGACAAGTACTGGAACTTCTTCCTCTTCTGCTATAGGTGCGGTTTCAACCACGTCTGCAGGTTCAGCTAATGTGGCTATATCGACATCTGCTTCTGCGGCCGTCTCGTCGGCCGGATCATCCTCTCAGGGTTTATCGATGGTCGCTGGTGGGGGTGGAGGGATACTCGTCAATTCGCTGGTTTGATTTTCTGTTTTGACTAGTACTGCACAACCAACCTAAGAGCCTTAAACGTCCTTTCCTTGACTCTTTTGGAGTTTGCTTTCCTGGTGTTCCATGGGTTAGTAGGGAAATCTGATCTGTTTTTTTTAGCGCAACTTCATCTTGGAGTATAATAAGCTCACCGAATCTTGTTACCTTGTCTTCTTTTCCTATCTCCCCAACAGGTAATCACTTCTCAGA
>DTUY01000152.1 GCA_012963885.1 Candidatus Poribacteria bacterium
TGGCTCAACAGGGAGCAAATCTTTGATCATGTCCTGAATCTCCTTTTCGGTGCGTGCCCTGCGGGTAATACGAAATTCGTCCATGATGTCCGTGAACTTGGGGACAACGCCTCCAGCGGAACCGCCATTGACTTGACCGATACCCATCTCGTTCCCATGACCACCGATTCCGGCAACCTTGGACTGCTCTTTTTTAGCACTCCGTCGATATAAAGCTGCATCGTGCCTTGATCGAATACAGTAATGACAGCATGCCACTTACCATCAGACGGATAATTCGCTTTGATGGTCGTCTGACTACTGCCGTCCCGTGCAGCAAACTCAACTTTGCCCCCCACTAACGTCGCAGCGTATCCGTTGGTGCCACCGCCTCTTCGTAGAGGATGCCCTCTTTGTCAGGCTCCTTGAGCCACACAGAGAATGTGCTCTCCTGAAATGCGTCATTGAAAATCTGGTGATCAATGAGAACGGCGGTGTCGTTGTCAAACAGCCAGGCTTTACCTACGACGCCCTTCACTAGCTTGTCGGGCTTCAGAATGTTGGCGATGGGTGTTTTGTTCGGCTACAAGTCTTTTGGTTTATTATCGTCGAACGTGAGATAGGGTACCTCGCTCTTATCTTTTGCCGTGGCAGTACCCACCAGATAAGAAGCAACGATTAGGCTGATTAGTATCAAAAAATGCTGTACAATCGTTTTCATAACAATTACCCCCTCATTTGTTTTCATTTTGAACCACCATATTCACCTTTCGCATTTAGGTTTGATTTCAACTTTGCGGTATCTAACCAATAATCAGGGTTGTATTTAAGTCTATATGTATTAAACATTCAAACTTAAATACAGACTAACGCACCAAAATAACATCTGAGAACATCCGAGAGATCCAAGATTTTCAGACTCCCAACACCACCGAAATGAAACTAACCACGACAGTCTTCCCCAAGTCACGCTGCGTCTCACAGGAAACGTGGAGGAGCTTACCTATAGTGGACCCATAAATGAGATAGTGAGTTAAGATAGACAGACTGACTGAAAAGGAGTGGTATGAAACGGAAGCGATTTTCAAAGGAGCTTAAAGCCAAGGTTGCGGTCGAAGCGATTAAAAGCCAGAAACCAGTGAACGAACTAGCAGCGGAATTTGGCCTTCATCCGACTCAGGTGAATACTTGGAAGAAGCAGGCCATTGATGCACCGCCGGAATCGTTCGGCAATAATCGAGCGAAGAAGGAACCGAACCATGAAGAGGAGAAAGATAATCTTTACCGGCAGATCGGCAAGCTGCAGGTCGAAGTTGACTGGCTGAAAAAAGACCAGACATCTCAATTGACGGTAAGCGAAAAGAGAGAATGCATCGAAGCTGATCATCCCAAGCTGAGCCTTCGACGACAATGCGAGTTAATTGGACTGTCGCCAGCGAGCTACTATCGACAACCGGCGCAAGAAAATGATGAGAATCTGAAGTTAATAAGATTGATGGATGAGGAATATACCAAGCACCCATTTTACGGTAGCAGGAAATTGCACCAGCATCTCCGTAATCAAGGATTTCGGGTCAACCGGAAACGGGTGCAACGGCTGATGAGAAAGATGGATATGGCATCGATTGCACCGAAGCCCTACACCAGTCAACCTGGACCTGGACATACGGTTTAGCCTTATTTATGAAGGGATTTGGAGATTAACAACCCGAATCAGGTTGGGTATATTGAAAAATACTTCGGCATAAGAATCGGGAGTGTTTACGCTAAATAGCAACCTGTGCTGTCCAAGAGGTACTGGAAAAAGACTGAGTAGCACTCCGATTGGGTCGATTACAACTCGGTTCCACAAAACAAGAACTCAACTTACATACCAACACTTTCACTTTACGATTCACTGTTAAACTCCCTCATTTCCATTTAAGGTGGATTTGGCAACAATTAAGGTTAGATCCGCTTCCCATTTTCCAAGCGATACAAATCCAACACTTCCTTCAATATTATCGTTTTGGTGAGCATTCCTCTTTAGCGGGAGACGGAAATTTTCCGACGTGCCGACTCTTTTTCACATCCTAGACATAACAGCAAATACCAGTTTACAGAAGGAACCAAACCTCGAAATCTAACGATTTCACAAATCTGCAAACGCAGCAAATAAGACAAACGGTATGTTAAACTATTATATTAGTGCTAACAGAAATCTGCGACTTAACACATACGAAGTATGCAGTTTGAATTTTTTGGGTCACAGATTAGTTTGCCCATAATAACTTTCAATCTTCTACTTACTTCTCATTTAACTCCTGATCCAATTTCAGTTT
>DTUY01000153.1 GCA_012963885.1 Candidatus Poribacteria bacterium
CATATCGCCTACCAAACATTACCCCATTACTGTATTCTCATTCTCCAAGTTGTAACTGTCCCCCCCAAATTTCGGCCAATAAGATGTCTGTGTATCCCCAACCACCGATTACCACCTTGGAAGACGTAAAAATATTGGACAATGCGGTAAATATTGGACACCCTACTATTTGTAAGGTGTCTTAAGTGCTTGAAAATATGGCACGCCCGGACGGACTCGAACCGCCGACCACCTGGTTCGAAGCCAGCTAGCCTTACGTTTTACGCATCAAGGATACTGCTTTTTCAAATGCATCCAAGCACTCGTCGACAACTAATTCATCCATCGCCGTAGATAAGCAGCTCAGGCCTCTATGAGAAATGATGACTCCAGTTTCGAGCAATTTACTCTGAAACTGATCAAGCCATAGGTTGGCCGAAGGATCAGTTGGAACACTCCGATAGTTCTCGATCGGCTGGTCTGTTGGTACGATTTGGAACAGGGACCCATCTCCAGTGGCCTGGGCCCGCTGTTGTCCTGCTTGAAAAATTGCATTAACACCGGTACGCATTCGCTCACCAAGAAAGTCCAGTCGGGCAAAGGTTGCAGTGTCAAGTTTAGCCAGCGTAGCTCGACCAGCAGCAGCCGATAGTGGGTTGCCACTGTACGTACCGCCAGATAGCACCATGTTTGGTCCGGCATCTGGTTTTAATAGATTTAGCACGTCGGCTCTGCCACCCACGGCACCTATTGGAATCCCGCCTCCAATAATTTTTCCGAAAGTGGTGAGATCAGGCGATCCCCCATAACGTCCTTGGGCGCCGTCCGTACCGAGACGAAACGCAATTACTTCATCGAAGACTAGCAGGATATCGTGTTGACGCGTGATTTGCCGAAGGAATTCATAGAATCCAGTGTCAGGTTGTGCCATACCAGATCTATTCGATAAAGGTTCCACTAGTAGCGCGGCCAGTTTACCTCCGTATTTATCGAGTAACTGTTCGACTGCTGAACGATCATTAAAAGGCATTACTACCACCTCATCAGTTACCGTGGGTGATAGTCCCCCCGAACTCGGAACGCTTCTAGGTGCACGTGCTTCACCCCAGTTACTCGGGTTCGATCCTATCCCCAATTGAACGTAATCGTAATAACCGTGATAAGCACCTTCAAACTTCGCGATCGCGTGACGACCAGTAAAAGCCCTCGCGAGCTTGATTGCCATCATCACAGCTTCTGTACCCGAGCTGCGAAAATGAATCTTCTCCACTGAGGGGACGCGATCGATAATCAGTTTAGCCAATGCAATCTCTGGCTCTGAAGGTTCTGAAAAACTCACTCCAAGTTGCGCTTGATCGACTACAGCAGTTGTAACGTCCGGATCGCAGTGCCCGTGAATAAGTGCCGTCATGTTGTTCAGACAATCAACCCGTTCGTCGCCATCAACATCAGTTAATCGGCAGCCTACACCGCGGTGAGCGTAAATTGGATAGGGGTCAGACACATAGTGAAGCCTCGATGTCCCGCCAGGAATCAGCGGACTAGCTTCGCTATAAATTCGTCTCGTTACCGAGTCCCCATCTAGATACCGATCTTTGTTGAATTTTGGCTGCAGCTGAGTTTTCATGCCTTAACGTTCTGAGGTTTGTTTGAGCGCAATCATCGTTTCACAATCATAGATTACCACCTTGATGTTCTTATTTTTGTGGGACAGTTCAAATTTGCGGAAGTGTGCTAAGTGCTTGATTAATTTGGCGCACCCGGAGGGATTCGAACCCCCGACCACCTGGTTCGAAGCCACATACTCTTTTTGCCAGTTATTCGCACAAACATGCGAATAATTGTACATCGACTCTCCAGCAAAACCCGGAGATAAACCCCAGTAACGGCGGGATACGGCTAGTTATTACTGGAGAACAGCAGGGCTACCTGTGCAGGCTTCTGTAACAGGAATAAGATAGCGAGATGAGAACCCTCTCTAAATCCCTTTTAGGCATCTTCCTTCTGACCTTCACTGTTATCAGTTGGGCGGCTTGTCCTGAAGGATATAAGAGTAATTACAAAGGGGAGTGTGTGCCTATAGTAGGTCAGGGTAAGGAGTCAACTGCGCCCAATAAGGTCTGGAATCAATTACCCATTGGTCGTGATCTAGCAAACCCCGGTGATGTACTGATCGATTTTGAAACCACCACCCCGGGCTTTAGTTGCAACAGACCGTCACAGAGTCTGCCTGAACCATTAAATAAAATGCCAGACATGGTTGGCTATCAAACAAATACAGACAAGGAATACGAAGCAGAGAGACAAAAAGAA
>DTUY01000154.1 GCA_012963885.1 Candidatus Poribacteria bacterium
ACCAACCGTTTGTCGCATTCAACAATGACATTTGGATTCATTTTTAAGAGAGTTGAGAGCATACTTGCCAACATGATCTCATCACCAATGCCCTGTTCTGCCCAGACGAGAATAGTTCTTTGATTCAGATTTGAACCGTCCCAAAGAGGTTGAGGAAAGTCTCGCTTATTGAGAGGGAAACTGATTTCCCTACACTCCCAACGCCATTCATACTCTTTCCAAGCGTTCCTAAAATCACCTTGAAGAAACAGGATTGTCGCCAAATTACTATGGGCATTCGCGAATTGAGGCTGTATTTTTAACGCACACTTGCAAGCTTCAATAGCTTCTTCCAACCGCCCTTGTTCCAATAATGCAATACCAAGATTATTATATCCCTCGCAATATTTAGGATTGATTGTTACTGCGTGATGATACAATTCAACAGCTTGATCAAACCTTTCTTTCCCCTGTAAAACAGTACCTAGGTTGTTACAAACTTCACTGTAGTTAGGATTGATTTCTAAAGCACGATGATATGCTTCAATAGCTTGATCGAAGTTTTCTTGCTCTTGAAATAAAATACCGAGATTGTAATACGCCTGACAATATTCGGGATTGATTTCTACTGCACGGCGATAGGCCTCGGTCGCTTCTACAGATCTCTCCTGCTGGTGTAAAACAACACCCAGATTGTTATAAGCTTCACTATATTTGGGATTGATTTCTAAGGCACAATGATATGCTTCAATAGCTTCTTCTAGCTTAGCCTGTTCCCTTAAAATCAAGCCTAGACTATTGAAGAATAGAGATTGTCCTGAATTAATTTCTATAGCTCGAGTTATCAAGTCAACTGCAACATCATATTTCCCAACTTGATAGGCAATCACACCCAAAAGATGAAGGGCATCAACATTGTCAGGATCAGAATGCAGCGCTTGTTGACAGATTCGTTCAGCTTCATCAATCCGACCAACTTGGCAAAAAGCCATAGCTTCTTGCAATCCTGCATTTACATCTACAAAGGAACACATAAAAGGTGGGTTTTTGACCAGATTCTTTTCTGCGTTGGTTTCTTTCTAAATCCTGCTCCAAATTCACAGCAAGAATTACATTTGTTAAACACAAACTTTCCAATCACTAATACAATATATACGGAAGCCAATACGATGAAGGCCTTGATACTACTGACAACAAATTTAGAATACATCCTCTGATTCAAACAAATGACATGCGGTTAAACAAGGATACCCTAGACACCAATCAACCAATCCCCCTCTATGAACAAATTGATTACATAAACGAGAAACCAATGATTCAAGTGTTGACATACATGACCGTCAGTAATAATATATACTTAAAGACTATATCAGAACCCTAATTATAACACAGCAAAGATCCCCTAAAATGAAAATGTCAACACAGAAATTTGACAAATAGAACGATGGGATTATCCAGCCCTTTCAAGTTGTGAAAATCATTATTAATCCTAGGTGAATTATCTTGGGAACCCAAGATAATTATAATGCAAAATCCCGAAATTAGATGGAAAGGAAATCTATCATGCAAAAACGACAACTCGGTAAAGACGGCCCAGAAGTATCATGCATCGGCTTTGGCGCGTGGCCCATTGGTGGTGGCATGGGTCAAGTTAGCGAAAACGCAGCCATTGAAATTGTACGTACCGCTATCGATCACGGTATCACCCTCCTTGATACAGCCCAAGCCTACCGAACAAGCGAAGAGACAATTGGAAGAGCTCTCAAAGATGGCTATCGAGATCGCTGCTTTCTGGCAACTAAAGTCAGTGGGAATTATTCTCAAAGCGGTATCAAAGCCGCGATGGAAAACAGCCTTCAGATGCTGAACGTAGATTACGTAGATTTATATCAGATCCACGGATGGAACTCGGAACACCCAATTGAAGAAAGCATGGAAACAATGCAACTTTTACAAAAACAGGGGAAAACACGCTTCATCGGTGTGTCTAACTTTGATGCCAACCAAATGAATAGGGCGCTCCAAACAGCAAAATTTGAGTCAAATCAGCCAAGATACAATATGTTCGACCGCGAAATTGAGTCGGAGGATATTACCTTCTGCGAACAATCGGGCATAGGTATCCTTGCTCACAGCCCCTTAGCCAAAGGACTGCTTACTGGACGATATAGTCCCGGCTTTAAATTTCCTGATGATGATGAGAGATCAAGTTATCATAGGTTTCAAGGCGAACTATTTTCTCGGTACCTAGCTATCGCTGAAGATTTGAAGCAAATTGCCTCTCAAAAAGGGATTAACCTAGTTCAATTGTC
>DTUY01000155.1 GCA_012963885.1 Candidatus Poribacteria bacterium
AAACTTCCGTCAACCTCTTGGGGGTTTTGCCGGACTGGGGGTTGACGGAAGCTGAAATTGATACTTTTTGCCGTGTTTGGTATGGTGGTATGATGGGATTATGGACCAACATGTACGTGTGAAACTAATTGTGCTAGAATACACCATAATAAACAGATTCTATTTTGGAACACATAAAGGAACATCCATATGAATAAGAAAACCTATCGAGTCGGTGCTATTGGGCACAGCGGGGCAGGCAATTTCGGTCACCAAATCCATTTAGCCTACAGAGGTCTAGATAACGTTCAGTTTATCAGTATTGCAGACCCAGATCCAGATGGCCGTAAAAAAGCCGCCCAAGAGGCAGGTGCAACGTCAAGTTACGCTGATTATAATAAAATGCTGGCAGAGGAAGATCTAGATATTGTTAGTGTGTGTCCACGCTGGGGTACCGAACGTTTAGATATGGTATTAGCCTGCCTAAACAATGGTTGTCACGTATATTGCGAAAAACCTATGACAATGACCTTAGCAGAGGGTGATCAAATTGTAAAAAATGCAAAGGCCAAAAACCTAAAAGTTGCCGTCGCTCATCAAGCAGTTTATCTCCCACGTCTGCATCAACTCAAACAGTTGATTGAACACGGCAAAATTGGAGAGGTCGAAGTTGTAAGTGCCACAGGGAAACAGGATCATAGAGGTGGTGGTGAAGATATGATTGTACTTGGCACCCACCTGTTTAACATGATGCGATTCTTTTTTGGAAACGTTGATTGGATGTCATCTCACGTGACTGAAAACGGAAATGCAATTAACGCTTCCTCCGGTAGACAGGCCAATGAACCAGTTGGCAAAATTGCCGGCGATTGTATTCGTAGTTACTTTGCTTTTAAAAATGGCGTTTCTGGCTACTTCCAGTCCAAGAAAGATCGCGCTAAAGGAGAGCAAACCTATGGCATGAACATCATTGGGACTGAAGGTATTATTTCATTGTTAGGCGGGGCAGCTGACAACTTATCTCTCTACCCCCATCGATATTTTAATCCGACAAACCAAGGCCAAGAATGGGAAAGTCTCCAACTAGAAAACAACCAATTAATGGAAGGAAATCAGCTGGCAGCAATTGACCTGATCCAAGCGATTGAAAATGACAATGAACCTATTTCCAGTGCAGCAGATGCTGTGGCAGCTCTGGAGATGATTCATGGTACTTACGTATCCCAAATCTCTGAGTCACGGACTTATTTCCCTATTTCCGATCGATCACATCCATTAGAGTAACATTTATTTTTGTTATCTTAGGAACTGAAAAGTGCATAAGTGACATAGTCCTTCAAAGCAACAACTGTTGGATCGACCCCCTCATCGTTTTCAATATCAATCTTCCCTGAAAAGTGAAGAGCTACAGCGGTATCTACTATCTGTTACAAATCTCCATATTCATCAATCTAAAACCCACTGAGTGTTATTGTTTCCTGGCTTGCTTTTACTACTCTTCCAGTGGATCAGTTAGGAAAGGGAATATGCGAGTTAGCGATCCAACATGTACGTGTGAAACCCCGATTATTTGGTGTTTCGGCGCTAACCAGTCTTAGTTTTAAACTACGTTACGAGCGAATATATAGGCATCGTCGGATTCTTCACCAGTTCGACGCTCTGCGGTACTTGATTAAACAGGCGTACTGGATATGAAGTCAGTGTCATGTACATTAAACCGCTTGATAACATTGACGAGGTGACCATTACCTGATTCGGATTTATCCTCGCAGCACGGATTTATCCTGTCAGCGATTAAACAGGAAACTGTTATTTTGAAAGCATTTGTACTGGATACCGATAAAACACCGCTTTCCCCGTGTGATGCTGCACGGGCAAGGAAGTTGCTTGATAAAGGCAAAGCTGCCATTTATCGAAGGTATCCATTTACTATCATATTGAAATGCAAAGTGGATCGGCCGAAACCGAAACCATTGCGATTCAAGGTGGATCCGGGCAGCAAGATTAGTGGTATGGCCATTGTTGATGATTCCACAGGGGATGTGGTTTGGTGTGCGGAATTGGAACATCGAGGCCAACAAATCAAGAATGATCTGGAATCGCGTCGCAGCCTAAGATGTGGGCGGCGTGGACGAAAGACACGATATCGCCCACCACGGTTTTTGAACCGATACACACCGAAAGGATGGCTTGCACCGTCATTGATGAGTCGGGTTTACAATATTGAGACCATGTTGTGTCGGTTACGGTCAATCTGCAATATCACAGCCGTTAGCATAAAAAATGTGCGGTTTG
>DTUY01000156.1 GCA_012963885.1 Candidatus Poribacteria bacterium
TATTCTTGTGCATCTTCGGTTTCCCTTTCGTTTATAGTTGACTCGAATGGTTTTGGATACCTTTAGTTGCTTAAGACTACTTCAGAATTACCATTTTGTGAGTTTCTATAAATCACACTTGCAGTTGATAAAAGTAATAAGTGCCTGAAGATACCATTCCACCATTACCAGTTTTTCCATTCTAATGAATTATATGATCCAATTTGAGCAATCTGACACAATCTGACTAAATTATCAATGGTGTAGATGGTCAGCATATTAGCATGAGGGAAGGAGAAACGAAGAAAAATTAATTGTATCAGGCGACTCCACACCATTATCAGAAAGAGAAGGATAATAGCATTATAGAGGAGCAAGATCATCAATATATGAGCGCGGTAGCTGAAAGCCAAGTCACTCACCAACTGACAGCGGAGAGAAAAGAGCAGTATGGGGTCTTGGATTTGGACTGATTCTGTTGATGTGCTGTATGCTCAATTTATTAGCATTTACTTGATGGCCACGGCGGTACATACAAAGCGCCGGATAGTTTTCCAGCGCAAAAGATCAGATACCAAGACGGCTTAGCACTGCATTCCTTCCAGCTAAAAACCCAAGCCACACAACCCATCCACGCTGGTCTGAACTAGGTTTCACTCCGGTGTGGGTGGGTTTATTTCGACCTGTATTACAACCTCAAACTAACGTCCTTGAAGGATGAATTTATTCCAACAGCCAATGTAACAGTAGGGTCTTGAATGGCATCTTCGAGACAAGCGACTTCAGCGACAGGATATTCAAACCGCTTGATATCGAGATATGAAGTCCTGGAGGGCTTTTGTGATGTGTAAACATCTGATTCGCCAGATGTAATCACGACTGAACGGGTAAAATACAAACCGGGTTTGGGATTTCTGCCACAAAGCCTGTTGCTTCCAAGTCACCGGTCTGATGATCGATTCGAAAAGTTACCACCGTGTCCGTATCTTGATTGCCAACAATCAGGAATGTTCCGGTGGGATCGATGGCAAAGTCGCGAGGGGTTTCACCTAAGGTATGGGTGTACCCGAGTTCAGCTAGTTGACCGGTTTCAAATGAGAATCTGGCCAGGCTATTATGACCCCGGTTAGATGCATAGACATAACGGCCATCTGGAGTAACAGCAATTTCCGCGCAGGATGGGGGGGCGTTTGTGTCTACCGGTAGTGTAGAGATGGTTTGAAGTGGATTAAGTAGACCGTTGTGGTAAGCATAAACAATAATGGTAGCATCCATTTCGTTCAGCGCAAATGCGTATCGGTTACTAGGGTGAAAGACAAAGTGACGCGGCCCGGCACCAGTATGTGTTTTGACAAAGGGAGGATCGCTTGGTGTTAGGTTGCCTGTTGCGCCATCAAACCGATAGACGAGGATTTTGTCTAGACCAAGGTCGGGCACGAACAGAAGACGATTGTCTGCACTTAAAACAACAGTATGTGCGTGAGGAGCGAGTTGACGTGGATGGGTACTTCCAGATCCTTGGTGTTGGATGAAGGCCGTTGCTTTGCCTAACGATCCGTTTTCTTGAATAGGATAACAGACGATACTGCCAGTTTCGTAGTTCGCACTCAACACAAATCGGCCCGTTTTGTCAACAGTGATGTGACAAGGCAACCCTCCATGTCCTGGCTGGTCATTCAGGGAGTAGAGGGTATCCCCATCAATGACCAAGGCGTGGACTTTTGGGGTATCTTCTATTTCTGTTTCTTGATTGGCATAAATAAATTGCTGTTGTGGATCTATGGCCAAATAAGAAGGGTTGCGAGGGCCAATGGTATTGGACAGGTAAGCTAGTTGTCCGGAATTCATGTCTAGGCGGCAGACATAGATGCCTTCCGCTTTGCCATCGACAAATGGCAATTTTTCGGTGTAAGTCCCGATGTAAATGGTCTGGAAGTTCATGTTATTCTCCGGTCTAATACAGTTCTATTTCTTATCTAGCTAGCTTGTCATATCACCTCGCTGGAGTCAATAAAAAGAACTATCAGACGATTGATAGACAGTTGCAATCTGCAAAAACAATACAAGGACTTGGCCAGAAAAGCTTATCCAAAAGTTTTGATGAAGTTAAGTCTCAATTCTAAGAAGTACATCGTGCTTACAGCAAGTTAAGCGCATTGACTGGCTATCGCTGATACCCGCGCAAAGGATAACTCGTGTACGAGGTAATCAGGCGGGTATCAACGGCCCTTAGTTGATACCCTTTTCCTTTCTCTCAACTAGTTTCCTTCTTCCTAATCT
>DTUY01000157.1:0-10728 GCA_012963885.1 Candidatus Poribacteria bacterium
AGTAAGATAGGACCTCCAACCAGTGGAGACTCATAGTTGAGCAGAAACTTTGGTTTAACATTCGCGTTATCCTCGATCCTTCAAGTCATACATGGCCATTATATAGGGATGATCTGGGTCATAATGGGTTAGTGTTTGCGGGTTATCAACTCGACCAACGGAGCGCAGGTTCTGTCCTTCAACTCCGGTGATCTGATCGCCCAGATCCTGACGGCAGATGTCTAGTTTGGTCTCCAGTTCGTCCACAATCTCAGGATGCTGGTCGTAGACGTTGTTGGTTTCACCAATATCAGCTTCTAGGTCATAGAGTTGATTGATGGCCACAATCTGACGATCCGATGGACTAAAGGAGTAAGCGTGTAGTTTCCACTTGCCGCTGCGAACGGCCATCAGATTGTGCAATCGATAGTAGAAAAAGGTGTCATTGGGTGAGGTTTCCCCCTCTTCATTTCTCATCAGAGCGCTAATATCCTTACCATCGATGATTCGATCCTTTGGCATCTCAGAGCCTCCTAGTTTAGCTAGTGTTGGACAGAGATCCATAGCCGTCACCATTTCGTGGCAGGTGGTTCCAGCTGGAATCTGAGAAGGCCAACGCATCAAACAAGGAACACGCTGACCACCTTCCCAAGTTGTTCCTTTGTGACCCCGTAACGGACTGTTACTTCCCCCTTCTCCTCGTGCTCGCGACCCATTGTCGCTGGTAAAAATGACCAACGTATTCTGGTCCAATCCCAATTGCTTCAATTCGTATAGTAAAACACCAACACTCCAGTCGATAGCTTGGACTGCTGCCCCATACCTACCATTCTTCGACTCGCGCATAAACCGGTCTGGCGGATAGATGGGAAGATGGACATACATGTGAGCAAAGTAAAGGAAGAAGGGTTGTTCACGATTTGCACGCATAAAACGCACCGATTCTTCTACGTATCGTTCCGTGACAGAAGCCTGATCTGGCTGAGCCTGAATCACTTTTTCATCGAGCAGCAAAGGTAATGGTGGATAGGTATCTTTCTCACTTTGAATTCCCATATCGTTAGAGTAGGGAATACCATAATAGCTATCAAATCCATGACGGGTAGGCAGAAACTCCTTCTGATCACCACAGTGCCACTTACCAACGATTTTGGTAGCGTATTCCTTTTTCTTCAGTAGGGATGCAATGGTATTTTCATCCGGGTTAAGCCCTAGCGCATCTCCGGGAAAAAGCACCCATTTACCATCGAATTCAGCAAACCCAATGCGGGGCGGGTAACAACCAGTCAGCATAGCCCCACGAGAAGGAGAGCAAACGGGAGAAGCCATATAGAAATCGGTAAAACGAATCCCTTCCGCCGCCATCTGATCCAGATATGGCGTTTGATTGATTTGAGAACCATAACAACCCAAGTCGCCATAGCCTAGGTCATCGCAGTTGATAAGAATGATATTGGGTTGATCAGTCATCAGGAACTCCATTCTTACTTAGTTGTTCGGATTTAAGTCATACTAAAACTATTCGTCAAATTTCACTTTCTTAAAAGAAACATCTAGGTCAGCTCTGACACTTACCCTTAAAACAGTTGTTGGGTAGTAGCCCAGATAGTTAAGATCATTCTCGTCTCGCTTAAGATTTCAATTGCACATAGGCAATATAGAAGAAACTAAGGACGGACAGCTGTCCCATCCGCCTTTCTATCAGGGATAAAGATATGCGGACGATTTGCTTCTTCTTGGTTCAATAGCGCTTTCGCTTTCTGCTCGTCAATATCAATACCTAATCCCGGCTGGTCGTTAGCATAAAGATAGCCATTTTCAATGATGCCGTGTCCGGGGAACGCATCCAATTCTTCAGGACTAAAGCTGTTTTCTTCCTGAATGCCAAAACTGGGGCTAGCCATATCTAAATGACAAGCCGCTATTTGGTTAACAGGATCATTGTCACCTCCCTCTTGCCAAGCAGTATGAACACCATGCCATTCGCACATGGTGGCAATCTTTCGACATTGAGTAATACCAGCACCTTTGGATACCCGCACACGCACAAAATCGATCAAACGTTCGGTAATCAGTGGCATCCATTCGTGCGGGTTAATAAATAACTCTCCCATGGCTTGCGGTGTGGTACATTGCTCCCGAATTAAACGGAACCATTGAATATGTTCTGGAGGAAGAACATCTTCCAGAAAAAACAATCGATACGGCTCTAACAATTTGGACAGTTGAACTGCGCATTGAGGTCTAAGGTGTTCGTGTACATCATGTGTTAGTTTAACTTGGAACCCAAGTTTTTGGCGTAAATAGTCAAACATGTTGGGAATGTTTTCCAAATATGATTCATCATCAAACACATGTCGGTTCACTGACCATGGATCCTTGGGTTGAGGAGCCGCATCAGCTTCGGAAAACCCACCTCCACCATAACCACCGAGTTGACAACGAATTACTTGATATCCTTCCTCCATAAATGCTCGGATGGAATCTTCCAAAGCAGGCAACTCCGAACCACCTGCGTGAGCATAGCAAGGAACGGCAGACCGGCATGGACCACCTAAAAGCTGGTAGACCGGCATCCCTGCTTCCTTACCCTTGATGTCCCACAATGCCATATCAATACCACCCAGTGCTGTGTTGAGGATAGACCCATTTCGCCAATAGCCGCTACTGTGAACACACTGCCAAATATCTTCAATGTGACTGGCCGGTCGATCAATTAACATGGGAGCAATTGTTTCGACAGCCTTAATTACCGTTTCCGGATGATTAACATCACTAGCAGAACCGATGCCGTAAAGTCCGGGCTGGTCTGTTATGATTTTGACGATCGTCCACATTCCATTTCGACGGGTGCGGATACATCGAACTTCTTTAATTTTAGCCATTTACTTTTCCTTATAAAGAGTTTACTGTCATTTCCTAAATTAGCCGATAAAGTCACCATGATGTCAAGAAACTGGTGCGACTTCTAGAACTTTAATCTGATACCACAAGTCAATTGACACAATCTGGGTAGGTTTTCCCCTGAATGTGCAAGTAGATTGGTCCTTCACCAGAACCGGTGTGCCGAGACTTAGCCGACATATAGGATAGGGCGATAGCCCGCCGCCATTTACCGGACTTGTTAGGTGCCGTATAGTGTGGCAATAGGGAATGGAAGAAAACTCCACCTCCTGCCCTAACAGGAGCTAAAACGCCTTCAGAGAGATCACATTGCGAGGGATCGATGACGTAATCATCCGTTACTGATATGTGCGGCAAAGGGCCTTTCTTGTGCCAACCGGGTAACACTGCCAGACAACCATTTTCTGCTGTGGCATCGTCCAGTGTAAACCAACAGGAACATAAATTCATTGGTTCTATAGGCCAGTATGGTGAATCTTGATGCCAGCCTTTCTGAGATCCCACTTCCGGTGCTTTCATCAGCAGGGAGTTCCGAAACATCTTGAGGTCAGAACCCAAAATTTGTGAAATGATACCCACAATGTTGTGGCTCAATCCCAATTGACGGAACAAGTCATCTTCTTTCACCAAATTGTCTACTTTGCGAATGCCATCACCAGCATGTGTAACCTGCATTTCCTGGCGTTGAACACGCGGTTCAACTTGCATTCGGATAGCACCTAAAGACCTACCGCCGTGAGTGTACTCTCGCAGACGGTTGCTGAGAGCTTCAACGGTCTGTTGTGACACCAAATCTTCCACCTCAATATAGCCATTCCGATCATAGCTTTTTAACTGATCTGCTGTTAACTGCATGGTCATCAGAACTGAACTCCCTTATTCTATTAACCTATTTTGGTCCGGCGTTAGAAAATAAATGTTGATCTGGCTGACGTTGACGACTGCCTCGAACCATTAACCCTGGCCGACTAAGACTCTGCCCTGCCGTCTGCTCATTCTCCGGATCACGATAACCAATGCGCACTAGACGACGTCTCTTATCTGTTTGATTAAGATAAGATCCATGAATGGTATGGATGCTGAAACATACCACGTCACCGCGTTTGGCAGGCACAGGAACGGAATCCACCAGTTTATATTGATCTGTGGGCAGATGTGGTGTGCATCCTGTACCATCTGGATTTTGGGTGATATGTTCTAGAGCTCCCACTTTATGTGAACTATCTAAAAAACGGATTTCCCCGTTTTCGTGGCAGGTATCGTCGAGATGCACCAACACATCTATGTAACGACCATCTTTATGTTTGTAAAACGGCCAATCCTGGTGCATTGGGAAAGGTTGACCCGTTTGGGTGGGTTTGACGTGCATTGTGCTGTGATGTAGTTCAACATTGGATCCCAATAAACTGGCCATTGCATTACAAAGCTCAGGATTAGTGACAGCTTTCATCCAAGCCTCCGAATAGAAATACAAATCATGCATAGCGATCAGCTTGGACTTTTTCTCCGTTTCTTCGTCCATGTACTCTTTCCGCCATGGTCCTGACCAGCCTAGAGTTTCGTTAGCCCATTCCTCGATTAGCCAGTCTAATTCCTTTGACAACTCGTCTGTTTCGTCTGCCGTAAAAACTTCGGGAATATGCAGGTAACCATGTTCCCAAAAGAATTCAACCTGTCCTTGATTTAACATAGTTAAGGCACCTCACTTATATTTTGTGTGTTGACAATTATGATGATAGTTCTCTGAGAAGAAAACCTTTCCTGGCAAGCTAATGGATATCTTCCCATCTAGCAGAATTCGATTAGGAGGCAATCTTATCAGAAATCAATTACGACAACAAGAAAAATGGAATGTGAATCATTTCGCCTGTCTATTCTGAGAGAGTGGGATCTTTACAGATCCTGTTTTATGTGGTAATTTCAGATAAAGAATAAAAATATCTTTGAAATGGCGATCAGATGGCAAATAACAGATCAACCGATTTACCGCAACCAACCAGAGACTTAAATACGGCTATAGCAAACTTGAACGAATTTGGTTATTGTTTGGTGACTGACGCACTCAGTTCGGTAGAAACAGATGCCCTACGAATACGATTGATAGAACAAGCTACTGCTGAAAAGCAGAAAGGACTGGCTTTTGAAGATGGTGGGCCACAGCAAAACTGGGGTGATTTTCGCGATGCTGAAGGACAGCTAAGGCCTCAAAGTTTCACTGAAGACGGTGGAGGGTGTAACCAGCGTGTTTGGATGCTGATTAACAAGGGAGAGATTTTCCAAACAGTGTTATTTAAACCAACAGTGCGTCAACTTGTCGAACATGTTTTGGGCGAACATTACCTATTGTCAAGTCACACTGCCAACATTGCCAAACCAGGTGGCGTTTCCATGGATCTACACACTGACCAATGGTGGATGCCTACGCCAACTCGGCGGGATAGGTCTCCATTACCAATTGGTTCTATCACCCGAGCCCGATTCGATCAAGACGAGAACGGTTTGTCTAATATGGTGTCACCAGCTGTGGTGGTGAATGTCCTCTGGATGCTGGATGATTTTAGCGCGAAAAATGGCGGCACACGTCTGGTACCAGGCAGTCATCTGACTGGACGGCAGCCAGATAAAGAATTAGATCAAGATGTAGAAACAGTTGTGGCTGAGGGACCTGCAGGAACAGCATTAGTGATAGACGGCCGGATATGGCATGGGACAGGTGCAAATGTTAGTGAGAACTCTCGCTTTGCGGTGATAACTACATTTTGCGGACCTCAATTTCGACCTCAAGAGAACTTTACAGTCGGCACATCACTAGAGGTATTGGAAGATGCCTCACCCGATTTATTAGCTCTACTTGGGTTTAAGATATGGAATGCCTACGGTCGCATCGAAAGCCCATTGGCTGATTTTATCCAGCCTGGTCAAACTTCTTTGGGCGAAATGTGCCCTGAGTAAAATCCCACACCTGGCGCAGCATAATGAGATAATTCGAGGATGAGAGAACAAATGAAGATAACTGGTATCAAAACCTACAAATTCTCTGTTCCCACGGGACAAAATATCCTCGATCCTCATACTGGACAATTACTTAGCAGCACAGCCAAACCCTGGTTATTTCTGAAGGTCGAAACCAGCGAAGGAATCACCGGTTGGGGAGAAGGATCAGGAGAGTGGTTGGTTCCGTCTGTTGAAGCAACGCTTCACGAATGGTCAAGCCTGCTGGTTGACCAGAATCCGCTCAAAGTGACAGCTTTAACGGAAGACATTACCAATCGCATTCCTTGGAAAGGTGGTCCTGTCTTTGGTACAGCCATTGCCGCAATTAACATGGCACTGTATGACATCGCTGGCAAGACTTGGGGAGTCCCTGTACATACCATTCTTGGCGGACAAAGGCGAGACCAGCTTAGAGTATATTGCGGGGGCACCATTTTTCGTTCTCCGGAAGAAGCAGTTTCAGAAGCACACCGAGCCATTGATCAAGGATATGCTGGTATCAAAGGAAATCCGTTAGAAGACCGAACTTGGCCGATGGATATATCCGCAATCGAAAACTGCACACGTTGTGTCGCTGCCATTCGAGAGGCGGTTGGTTCAGAATTTGACATTTTGCTAGACGCCCATGGAAGCCCTACCCCAGAATTGAGCGTTGAGTTGGCCCGCAGAGTATCAGCTTACCAACCGTTATTTCTAGAAGAGCCGGTCAAGGTCGGTTCCTTGGAAGCCTTAATGGAAGTAAAACAAAAGAGTCCGGTGCCAATCGCTACTGGCGAGAAACTCTTTACTGTCAAAGACTTTTTACCCTTAATAAACCAACGGGCCTGTGCTTTTCTGCAACCGGACACCGGTCACTGCTTTGGTATTACCACCATGATCGAGATTGCCAGAAGCGCAGAACAGGCACAGATGCTGATGGCACCGCATATGGCTGCAGGGCCAGTCTTGTACGCAGCAACTTTACAGGCTGATGCTGTGATGAACAATTTCTTGATACAAGAAACACACGGTTTTGCAGAGTTTAACCGTTGTGTCGAACATAACTGGATGATCAAAGACGGGTATATCAACATACCCCAAGATCCCGGTTTGGGAATCAACGTCAAGGAAGAGGATATTAGCCAATTCAACTATGAACCCTTACCCTATCGCCAATACCGCCACTTAGACGGAAGTTGGAAAGGATGGTGAATTTTACCGGTTTTTCGGAAATTTTTGTTGACATTATGCTCAAAACTATTAAAATGCTTATGTAAAGTATATCTTGGATCTGATTTAGATTTAAATGTATATGCATAATCAATATTATTCTGTCTGGAGCAAAATCATGCGGAAAAAGGCAAAGGTTTTTCTCGTTTTATCGTTTCTTTTTAGCACATTAATGCTGTGTCTCATGGCACAGGCAAGTTTGGATGATAAATCTCTGGTACTATATCTTTCTTTTGACGAAGGTAAAGGAAATAAAGCTGAGGATGGTTCTCAATACGGTCATGACGGCGAATTGGTCAAGAACCCAAAGTGGGTTGGTGGCAAGTTTGGTACAGCACTGGAGTTTGATGGAAACAAGGAGACTCACGTCAAAGTTCCAATCACAGATGCCCTGCAGCTAAGAGAGAAATTCTCAGCTGCGTTTTGGGTCAAGCGGGGAAAACAAATACGAGACTGGAACTATATGATTGGCGGTGGCAGCTTGAAATGGCATGTCATTTTCCAGAACGCTACCAAAAAAACTTATCTTTGGACAAAATCGGGTGGAACTTGGGCGCAAAAAGCCATTTCGGATGATATTCAACCGGAAGATTGGGTGCATATAGCCGTTACTCATGATACGGGATCAAAGGTTATGATGTATTATAACGGCAAAAAATCTGGTGAAGGTCCCAAACCACCAAAAGTAGATGAAATCGATGGTTCATTTATGGTTGGTGCCAGGCATCCTGGCGAGGAATTCTTCACTGGCGTTATTGATGAAGTTTATTTGTTTAACAGGATTATTTCAACAGATGACATCACTAAAATAATAGCAGGCCCAACAGCAGTGCAACCAGTGGGAAAACTTACTACAACTTGGAGCAATATTAAAGCTAAAGAGGAATAGGAAAACTCAATTTAGCATTTACACATGTTTCGAGGAATGTAACGAAGGCAATAATTTCAAAAAGGAGCGGGTATAATGTCTAAAACATGCAGCTTTTCTATTTTGAGTTGTTTGGTATTGTTGAGTTTAACCATAGTGAATTTATCCCATGCGGGCTTAGACGATAAATCCTTGTTAATATATTTCTCCTTTGATGAAGGTAAAGGGAAGGAAGCTAAGGACGGTTCTCAACATGGTCATGACGGCGAATTGGTCAAGAGCCCAAAGTGGGTTGATGGTAAATTCGAAAAAGCGCTACAGTTCAATGGAAATGATGGGAACTATGTCATAGTGCCAATCGATAATGCCAACCATGCTTTACAGACCCTCAAGACCTTATCAGTGGCGTTTTGGGTCAAACGAGGTCCAACCAAAGACCAAATAAGAGACTGGAATTATATGATTGGTGCCGGCAGTCTGAGATGGCATGTCATTTTCAAGAAAGGTGGCGAAAAAACTTACTTTTGGACCCAATCGGGTGGAACTTGGGCGCAAAAAGGTATCTCAGATGATATTCAACCGGAAGATTGGGTACATATCACTGTGACACACGACACCAAGTCAAACGTCACCATCTATTTTGATGGCAAGAAAGCTGGTGGTGGGGACAAACCACCAGAGATAGACGAAATTGACGGCTCATTTATGGTTGGTGCCAGGAATCCTGGTATAGAATTCTTCACTGGCATTATTGACGAGGTCTACCTGTTCAATCGCGTTATTGACAAAAACGAAATGCAGGAAATTATGGATGGAACTTTCCTCCCTGTCCAACCAGCTGATAGGGTTACAACCTCTTGGGCGCATATTAAGGCTAAACGAGATTAGTACCTAACTATAACTAATTCAACTCACTATGTAGGGTACGAATCAAGGAACAGCATGATTTACGTGGCCGTTCCTTGATTCGTTTATTATAGAAACAAACCATCGATATCCTTCCCACCTACTATCTTCCACATTTTCTTATCGGCGATCATCATTTGAGATTTCACTGAACCCGTTACCACAAATTCTGTTTGGATGGAACCGGATCCGATTAATATGCATATAAAATTGGTTCTGATAATAATGGTTCTTCTCTTATCGCTGAATTTACAAATTCAGGCAGAAGAAGAATTGCCCGAGATTATTGGAGAACATTACAGGCATGGGTTACAATACTTCAAGGAAGATCAATACCAGAAAGCTCTTCAGGAATTTCAGGCTGTACTAAGTCAACTCCCCCATTTTTTCCCGGCTAACTACTATCTGGCAGAGATTTATCAAGCCCAAGGACTACCAGCCAAAGCCATCCCTTACTATCAAAAAGTAATTGAATCCCCAACTGCTTTTGAAACTTTAACTGAACGGTCAGAAATACACTATCAATTAGCTTCTGCTTACCGATTACTTGAACAATATGATGAAGCAATTGATCAGTATCAAAATGCGATAGATCTAAACTCGCATCATTCCGCGGCATACCAGGATTTGGGCGTAACCTATTCACAACAAAAACAATACAAACTGGCCATAAAGACTTTTCAGCAAGCAATTGCTGTCTTGCCGACAAGTGCCATGCCGCATTACAATCTGGGGCTGATTTACTTGAAGCTTGGAAATTTTGATCAGGCAACCACCACCTTTCAGCAAGCAATCGCCAAAAATCCAAAGTTTGTTGATGCGTACAATGGGCTGGGTGAAATCCAGCTCAAATTAGGCCAGCTTGACCAAGCCATGGAAACCTATCAAACAGCCAATCAGCTAAACCCAAATTCATTAACGACTCACTATGGTCTGGGACAAATCTATGCTAAAAAGGAGGATTTTTCTTCCGCCATCTCAGAGTATCAGGAAGCTGTCAGAATTCAAGCTGATCATTCGGATACCCGCTATAAACTTGCCCAACTTTACATAAAAACCGGAGAAGCAGAAAAAGCCAAAATAGAAATGGCGTTTTTCCAAACATTACGACAAACTGACCCTTTACTAGCTAAAGCACAGACATGGGTAATGGCCAACCCTGAGGCTCCTGAAGGATACAACAACCTGGGAATTGTATACGCAACGCGACAACGATATGATTTAGCAATCCAGAACTATAAACAAGCGACAAAACTGTCACCGTCATTGGCAACCGCTTACTATAACCTTGGACTCATTTATGGAAAAACCAGTCAACAGCAGTTAGCTATTGAATCCTACAAACAAGCCATAACACATCAACCCCGTCTGGCAATTGCTCATAATAATTTAGCTGTGTCTTACGCCAAACAGGAAGCAACGTTTGCTTCTGCTCTAAAACATGCTAAAATAGCTGTCAAATTGGCTCCTGAAGAAGCGAACTATTACGATACGTTAGCTCTAGCGTATTACAAAAGTCAGATGTATTCGGAGGCGGAGGAAGCTGTCAGAAAGGCGATTGAACTGGAGCCTCAAAATCAATCTCATCTTGATCGGCTAACCCAAATTCTTCACAGTAGAGGCAACCAATAGTTTTTGATTTAACTAACATTCATTTTTTGACGATACAATCTTTTGTCATCTTCCGCATGATTTCGATAAAGGAACAAACAGATGGATAAACTACACCAACCAACACTAAGCAGTCAAGAATTAGAAACGTATCATCAGCAAGGATACGTTCGACTGGGCAAGGTGGCGCCCAAGCTAGAGATCGAAGCGCTTTGTCAACGAATCAATGATATTATGCTTGGAAAAATTCGATACGA
>DTUY01000157.1:10828-15268 GCA_012963885.1 Candidatus Poribacteria bacterium
CACCGTTCGGAGGTTAACACTACCAATCAACCAAGGCGCGCATTTAGTGTTTGCTACATTGACGCTGCCACTCGACAGAAATCTAACAATCACCAATTCCCGCAAATTTTCCCCACTTACACCCCATGACGGATAGTTCTACCATCTAAACAAGAAACAGCTACATTTTATTAACACACCATCGGTTCTGAATAGTGGTAAGTTTTGCTCGTTTTTTCGCCAGACCGTACCTCTTGATTATTTCTCTGCTTAGTTTTTTTGTCTTGAACCAGTTATTAGCCGAGAATGCTAATCAATTCATTGATGTCACGTTTGAAGCAGGTATCAACTTTCGTCATCATGATGGCAGAAGCGGGCAAAAGTATTTGCTCGAAACATTAGGATCTGGTGCTACCTTCTTTGATTACGACAACGATAACGATGTTGATCTGTATGTCGTTAATGGAGCAGATCTTCCTGGTTACATATCGCCTATCCTTCCGACCAACATTCTCTATCGAAACAATGGCAATGGAACATTCACTGACGTAACTAAGATTGCAGGTGTCGGAAACACTCAATACGGTGTTGGGTGTGCCGCCGCTGATTACGACAATGATGGTGACGTTGATTTGTATGTTACCAACTATGGTCCAAATGTCCTGTACCGAAACAATGGTGATGGCACATTTACTGATGTCACGCAGGCCGCTAATGTTGGCGAAAACCGTTGGAGTACTAGTTGCGCTTTTCTTGACTATGATAATGATAGTCACTTAGATCTATTGATTATCAATTACATGAAATTTTCAGTTAAAGAAAACAGTTGGTGGGAGATTAAAGGGGTTCGAACTTACCGTAGTCCAGCTGATCAGATCGCTGGGAGCATTTTTGTCAGCGAACCTGACACCTTGTACCGGAACAATGGCAATGGAACATTTACTGACGTCACGCAAACCGCGGGAATTCTATTGTCGGGACTCGGACTCTCCGTTGCCGTGGGTGACTATGACAACGATGGAGATGCAGATATCCAAATTGCAAACGACATGGAACGCGATTTTCTATACCAAAACAACGGAGACGGAACATTTACTGAAATTGCAGCTTTTGCCGGTGTCGGTTATGATGAAAATGGAATGCCTGGTAGTGGGATGGGATCAAGCTTTGGCGATTACGACAATGATGGAGATCTTGATTTAATCGTCAGTAATGCTTCCGCTATGCCGGCTATCCTCTACCGCAATGAAGGGGGCAATTTCTTTTCCGATGTTTCTTTTTCTATCGGCATCGGACCTGTTACGCTACCATACTTTAAATGGGCGATCGAGTTCATTGACCAAGATAACGACGGTTTTCTTGATATTTTTATCGCCAACGGTCATTTGCAGGAAAATATTGGCCTGTTTTCGGATGAAAGTTATCCGCAACAGGATCTGCTTTTTTGGAATCGGCAAGGGAAGAAATATGTTGATATTTCGGTTAGGTCCGGGTTGGGCCGAATGAGCAACAAGGTAAGTCGTGGCACGGTTTTTTCCGATTATGACAATGATGGAGATATCGATATTTTTATCAATAATTCCAACCAGTCAGCCAATTTACTCCGTAACAAAAACGGCAATAAAAACAACTGGATTACAATTAAAGTCCTTGGGACACAAAGCAATCGAAGCGGTATCGGCACACGGATCAAAGTTACAGTTGATAATCTGTCGCAGACCAAAGAGGTTCGGAGCGGATCAAGCTATTTATCGCAAAATGATCTACGGCTATTGTTCGGATTGGGTGGCTATAAAAAAGTCGATCATATTGAGGTCAGATGGCCAAGCGGTCTAAAACAGAAATTTTTGGACATAGAAGCTAATCAGATACTAACAATAACCGAAGGTGTCCCAGCCGAAAGTATCGATCAATAGACACTTCTATACGTTGCTCAAATTGTTCCCGACATCCTTACCATTGAAGAGTAGGTAAGAAAGTAAATTCACAGTTGCGAATAGAATTAAAAGATGAAAGCAGAATTATGATGTGGTAGTATGACATGCTGGATTAGAAGAGTTACTCGACCAATGAGCTTCTCTCACCTCATTGTCTATCAATAACTAACTTATAGGAGATATATAAGGATATGAGTCTTGATGTTCGTTCTGCTAAACTATTGGATTTAGTTGATAGTGAAGCTCAGGTAGAACAAATCGGAACAGGTTGTGTGTTTACGGAAGGTCCTATTTGGAATGCTGAAGGGGATTTCCTGCTTTTTAGCGATATTCCAGCTAATCAGATGAAGAAGTGGTCGCCCGATTCTGGTATTACAACTTTTCGTCAACCCTCAGGTAAGTCAAATGGATTAACTTATGATAAGCAGAAGCATCTTATTGCCTGCGAACATGCCAATCGCCGTGTCTCGCGGACAGAACCGGATGGTACTGTCACAACCATTGCTTCACATTATGAGGGGAAAAAACTCAACAGCCCAAACGATGTAGTGGTGAAATCCGATGGTAATATTTATTTCACTGATCCTCCATATGGTTTGACAGCTATGTACGGGGAGGAAGGTGGACAAGAACTTGATTTTCAAGGGGTTTATCGCCTATCAGGTCAGGAGTTAACGCTTCTGGTTGAGGATTTTGACCGACCGAATGGACTCTGTTTTTCACCCGACGAGTCGATTCTATATATTGATGATACGGCACGCATGCATGTTCGGGCCTTTGATGTTCAGCCCGATGGAACCCTAGCAAACGGTCGAATTTTCGCCGAAGAAGAGGGAGAAAATGGTGTACCGGATGGAATGAAAGTCGATCAGCAAGGAAACGTCTACCTGACAGGTCCGGACGGAATCTGGATCTTTGATCCAGCTGGCACGCATCTTGGCGTGATTCAAGTTCCAGAAGTAACGGCTAATCTGGGTTGGGGAGAGGACGATTGGAAAACGCTTTTCATCACCGCTACCAGTTCAATTTACCGGATTCAACTAAAGGTTTCTGGAATTCCTGTACCCTAGGTGTGAACCCAGTTGGGAAACAACCGCCATCAGACTGAAATGAGATCCATCCTATTGGGCCCATTCATGATGTTTGTAATTCGGTAGAAACAGTGCATCAATGAGTCATCACCTGAAGAGTTGTTTTCGTTCTTTTGCTTGAATTCTAATGATAGAAATGATCAATTATGCAGCAACTTATTTAAGTCATTAACGTTGCATACGACCATGTATTGATGACCGAGAGCTTTGACTTTATCCTGATACCTTTTCTGTGATTCCGACAATCTGCCCTTTGGCGTTTTGATTTCAAGATGAATCGTTTGCCCGCCTGTTAGGAACAATAGAAAATCTGGGGACCCTGCCTTACCAAAGCGGATAAAACTGCCATTTTCAGTCTTTAGCCCACCACTATTGTTTTTAATGTAGACTAACAGCTTTCTTTTTTCAAGAATGCCTAGATACTGCTCTATCGCAATTTGTATCTGCTTTTCTGGGATTTTTCTCAGATGTTGAACTGGATGGTGTGTGTTCTTTATGCTCATTATTTTGGATGATGGCAGAAAGTTCGAAGGCTAAACCAGCTTAACTTTTTATCATGCAAACTCGGAGAAACGTAAATCCGCAAGTGGCTATTATGTTGCGATAGCATAATGCGGTAAGCGGGCCTGAATTCATTGAGGCGTATCTTTAATAATTAAACGCTGGATCACAATATGAGTTTCGATTAAAGCGTTGCTGGAATCCCTGTTTATTTGTCTGTTGACCTTCACGTCACTGTACTAAACTTCATTATAATTTCCAGTCCATTCTTAAAATAACGTCCAAAGTCAAAGCGGAGGAAACCCAATGGAATAAGGTTGGACTCGGACAGTTTATAGAAGTTATTCTTCCCATATAGGATAATTCTGTTTTCAAAAAAGTAAAAAGAACATAGTATAAATCTTTCTTTTCAATCAGCGGATATCTGGTCTTTTATTAGTTTTGAACAGAATTATTTTTAAAACAAAATGTTAAAGTTGCAAAATAATCGGATGGTTAAAACTAAAGTAAAGATGTTGAATACAAAACATGACAAACATGCAAAATCAATATGGGTGACATGTTTCTGTTTAATTATGGCATCGATAGTGCCAATTTCGCTATCGCTCAGGATTCTTGGCCACAGTGGCGAGGACTAACTAGGGATGGTAAGATCCAAGATAGTCAATGGCCAACTAGTCCAGATGCTAGACACTTGACTACACTCTGGTGCGTGAGACTTGGTCCTTCCTATAGCAGTCCAATCTTAGGTGGCAACAGGGTTTTCGTTACTGAGACCCAAAATTAAGAAGTACGAGGTTGTCCGTGCATTCAATCAAAGAAGCGGCCAAGAATTATGGAAGACACGTTGGAAAGGGAAAATGAACGTTCCCTTTTTTGCCAGGAAGCGTGGATCTTGGGTCCGGTTCACGCTGGCATTTGACGGGGGGGGG
>DTUY01000157.1:15368-18572 GCA_012963885.1 Candidatus Poribacteria bacterium
TATGCGCGATGTGCTGGTTTGTCTTCATACAGAAGACGGTCGCGTGATCTGGAAATTGGACTTTGTCGATCAGTTCTCTACACCGTTGCCTAACTTTGGATTTGCCTCCTCGCCTTTGGTAATAGATCAGCATGTTTACGTTCAGGCAGGTGCCTCCTTTGTCAAGCTCAACAAATATACCAGTGAAGTCGTTTGGCGAAGACTCGAAGATGCCGGCGGGGTGTACAATAGTGCCTTTTCTTCACCGTATCTGACTTCTACGTTCAATTAAGAACAGATTCTTGTACAAACCCGTAATGTTTTGGCTGGAGCACGCTTGAAAACAGGGAGCACGCTCTGGTCACATAATGTACCAGCCTTTCGTGGAATGAACATCCTGACGCCAACTATTCACCAAAACTTGGTTTTCACCAGTTCTTACGATGGGGCGACGTTCGGCTTTGAGCTAAATAAGGCCGGCGACTCGTGGGCCGTCAAGGAAAAATGGAAAGATCCAGCGCAGGGTTACATGTCATCATCAATCATAATTTCTGATCATGTCTACCTGCATCTAAGAAACCGACGAATGACATGTTTTAATATTAAAACGGGAAAACGGAAATGGATAACCTCCAAGCGTTTTGGTGAATATATGAGCATGGTAGCGCAAGATAACCTGATCGTTGCCTTGAATGATCGTGGTGTTCCATTGCTTATTAAGGCCAGTCCAAAAGAATTTGAGTTGTTAGACTCACGGAAAATCAGCGATGACTCAACTTGGGCACACCTAGTGGTTACCACCAATCAAATCTGGGTTCGCGAGTTGCACACGCTAACCGTTTTCAAGTGGGAACTTCCGGTTGATACGATTTCACTTCCACCAGATTCTTGATCCTACCTGATACCAGCTTATGATACATCAATGACGCGATTGACAAAAACTCTCACCATCTGGAGACAGAAATCCCTAGATCAAAATGAATGTTATGGGTTGCTAATATAGTGGCCGACTTAATCTCTACTACGAAGTTTAATCAATAAGCGGACAATTTCGATGTAGAGCCAAATTAGAGTGACCATCAGTCCAAAAGCAGCATACCATTCCATGTACCTTGGAGCTCCACCTTCCGCACCCTGTTCAATAAAGTCAAAATCAAGTACGAGATTGAGTGAGGCGATACCCACGACAAACAAGCTGAATATGATCCCAATCGGGCCGGAATCGTGGATAAATGGAATTCCTCCACCGAAAAGACTTAGTACAAAAGAAACTAAATAAACCAAAAAAATCCCGCCAGTTGCCGCAGCTACCCCGAGTTTAAAATTCTCGGTCGCTTGAATCCAGCCAGACTTATATGCCATTAACAGACTAAAAAGTATCCCAAAAGTCAGGCTAACTGCCAGTAGTGGGATGCCGGGATATGCAACATTGATAAAAGCGGAGAACCCGCCCAAAAAGAGACCTTCAAATAAGCAATATATCGGTGCAGTAGTTGGCGACCAAGTTGGTTTAAAACATGTGATTAGGGCCATAATAAAGCCAAGGATAAGGCCTAGCCCCATTAGAACTTTCGTGGCGCTGGAATCTATTCGAGTCAAGTACCAGGTAAAGGCAGCGGCTAACACTGTAATAAATAAGAGTACAGTGGTTTTATTGACCGTACCTTGAATAGACATTTTATCATCAACTTGATAAACATAGCCTTTTTGACTAAAGATGTTGTTGTTTAAGGCAGGATTTGCTGTTCTTATTTTGTGCCTCCTGATCAGTATTTTCTATTTATAAAGAAATAATCTGCAGATTTGACCGGGCAACTGTTATTTGCTAATTTAGTTTCTTAGTCATGGCAAGCTTTGGCTGGTAATTTTGTCTTGCTCTGTGAATGCTGGAGTGTTTTTTTAGATTTTTCAAGGCCATTATATCCCTACAAGAGGAACGCTAGCAAGAACATTGTATTTTTAAGTGTTTCTGACAAGCAAATGCTATTCTCTAATTCCCACCGATTCTATCCCAATTCTTAACAAATAAAGGAAACGATAGTAATGCTTTCTAGACAGTAATGAGATGATCTACTCAGGTATCGCAGTGGTAGATTTTGCTTGTTTAATAGAAACTAAAAGTATCTTTCAGCATACCACTAAACAGTGATATGCTATTGTTAAAATATGGGTATGGTGTATGGAGAAAACAGATGAATCTTGAACTTCAGGATAAAGTGGTTATGATTACTGGTGCTAGCCGCGGAATTGGGAAAGCAATTGCACTTGGTTTTGCAGAGGAAGGAGCACAATTGAGTATCTGTGGGAGGACACAGGAAACGTTGACAAAAACCGCAAAGGAGATAGAAACTCATGGCGTCGATGTTTTAAGCACAGTTGCTGACGTTACAGACGGTGAGGAGGCTAAAGCGTTTTTTACCCATACATTGAACAAGTATGGAAAAATTGATGTGTTGGTTAATAACGTTGGTGGGAGCCGTTTGACGCCACCACTTGAAATTTCTGATCAGGAATGGCATCAACTGCTTGATCTCAATCTAATTTCTGCTGCTCGAATGAGCGGACTTGTCATCCCGGTAATGCAAAAGCAAAAAGGAGGGGTTATTATCATGATCTCTTCTATCTATGGTCGTGAGGGGGGAGGCCATATCACCTACAATGCCGCTAAAGCGGCTGAAATCAGTATGGCCAAGTCATTAGCACGCGAATTCGCCCAGGAGAATATTCGGGTCAACAGTGTTGCGCCAGGTTCAATTGCGTTTCCCGGTGGAGTTTGGGCTCAGCGACAGAAAGAAGATCCGGAAAAAATCGCTAAATTTGTCAAGAGCGACATGCCATTGGGGCGATTTGGCAAACCGGAGGAGATTGCTAACGTAGTGGTGTTTTTAGCTTCTGAACGTGCTAGTTTGGTTACCGGTGCTTGTATGAATGTCGATGGTTGTCAATCGAAGTCAAACATTTAGGTTCTGATCAAACTCAAGCCATACTGCTTTTCCCTCTTGATTGTGAGCCTCACTCCAACACTCAGGATAAATAATCATGAAGCATCTTAATCTAATGGAACATCTGTTTTTCAACATTGTTGTTAGAATTCCGGATCTATGTACCGAAGAAAATCCGATACTACATGATATAAACAGCAGTTAGGCTATGCCTAGTAACGAACTCATGAAATTGTTGCCAAAAGCTGGAGGATCACCAAGAGATCGCCAAGTTCATCAACGC